>JAQGNR010000272.1 GCA_028291765.1 Herbaspirillum sp. | reverse complement strand
CAAGTCGTAAAAGGCCCTATCGACTTGGGGAAGGCCACGGCGGCCTGATCGAAGAGGCAATCACCGTCCTAAAATTTCGCGTAACTGAACGCCATTACCGCCCATGGCGCTCAGTCAGCGTTGCCTTAAGCGACCTTCACCAGCTTCGCAGCATCGAGAAATTGCTCATTCTCAGTCGAGCCATGCAAGGCGGTGGTTGAAGACTGGCCTTGCTGGATCGCCTGCGCCACGGCATCGAAATAGCCGGTGCCGACTTCGCGCTGATGTTTCACCGCGGTGAAACCGTGCTCTGCCGCAGCAAATTCCGCTTCCTGCAATTCGACGAATGCCGACATCTGATTGCGCGCATAACCATGCGCCAGATTAAACATCGAATAATTCAGCGCATGGAATCCGGCCAAGGTTACGAACTGGAATTTATAACCCATTGCGCCTAGTTCCTTCTGGAATTTCGCAATCGTTGCATCATCCAGATTTTTCTTCCAGTTAAATGACGGCGAGCAGTTGTAGGCCAGCATCTTGCCCGGGAATTTGGCATGCACGGCCTCCGCAAATTTTTTCGCGAATGCCAGATCCGGCTTACCCGTTTCGCACCACACCAGATCGGCATAATCCGAATACGCCAGCGCACGCGCAATGGCCTGATCGATACCGGCACGGGTTTTGAAGAACCCTTCGACCGTGCGCTCGCCAGTGCAAAACGGCTTATCGATATCGTCCACGTCGGAGGTCAGCAGATCGGCGGCTTCCGCGTCGGTACGCGCAATCACCAGCGTCGTGGTGCCGGATACATCGGCGGCCAGGCGCGCCGCATTGAGCTTCTCGACGGCTTCCCGGGTCGGCACCAAAACCTTGCCGCCCATGTGACCGCATTTTTTGACCGACGCCAATTGATCTTCGAAGTGCACACCGGCAGCACCGGCATCGATCATCGATTTCATCAGTTCATAAGCATTGAGCACGCCACCAAAGCCGGCTTCGGCATCGGCCACAATCGGCGCGAAAAAATCGATCTCGTTTTTACCTTCCGACCATTGAATCTGATCGGCGCGCTGAAAAGTATTGTTGATGCGCTTGACCACCATCGGCACCGAATTGGCCGGATACAGCGATTGATCCGGATACATTTCGCCGGCCATGTTGGCGTCGCCGGCGACTTGCCAGCCGGACAGGTAAATGGCCTTCAAACCCGCCTTCACCTGTTGCATCGCCTGATTGCCGGTCAATGCGCCCAGTGTATTGACGAACGGTTCCGTAGTGAGCAGATGCCACAGCTTATCGGCGCCGCGTTTGGCCAATGTATGTTCCAACTGGAGCGAGCCGCGCAAGTTAACGACGTCAGCCGCAGTGTAATTGCGCTTGATGCCGCTCCAGCGCGGGTTGTGGTTCCAATCATCAGCCAAAGCCTGTATTTGTTGTTCGCGGGTAGCCATGAGATTCTCCTTTTGGTAATTAAATAGTCTGACTTGATCATAAGCGCGCCATCGCATAGCAGCAATTTTTTACTCGAAGATTTAAATACAATTAAATCTTTAATAATCAATAACTTGAAATTTATTTTTTATGATGCGAAAACGATTATCTCGACATGAAATTGAATTTTGATGCGCCGCAACTCTCAATTTCACATTGTGAAAACACGATTGCAATGATGAAAAATGCATCATCGCGAATCAAGTTAAAACGGCAATAAGCCGATTGCACGGTTGTCTATTGCCGAGCGAAAGTCCAGAATAGCCGTTGATTAAAATTACACGGCGCTCAAACGCCGCAGCCGCATTCATGCACTACGCCCTGGATATCCGCACATTTATTTTCAGCCACTATTTCTATACGGGCATCCGCATCGCAATCGGCGTGGTCGGCCTGACATTATTGGTGATGTACGGATTCGATTTGGCAACGGCGATGACTGTTTGCATCGGCGCGCTATGCACCAGTCTGATGGATCTGCCCAGCCCCTTGCGCCACAAATTCAATGAGATGCTGGCCAGCGTTCTGTTATGCACAATGGTCGCCTTGATCGTCAGCCTGTGCGCACCGTTTCATTGGGCTTTGCGGGTAGCGCTGGTGATCGTCAGCTTCACGGCCAGCATGATGGTGGTGTACGGCAAAAAATCGATACCGCTGCAGTTCGCCGCACTTTTCATCATGACCATCTCGATCGACAACGATTTGACGGCGCCGCAAGCGCTGCGGCATAGCGCACTGTTTTTCTGCGGCGGCATGTCTTATCTGGCGTATTCGATGACGGTGTCGTGGTTTCTGCGGCGCCGCATCAAGCAGCAGATCCTGGCCGAAGCGCTCTTCGAACTGGCGCGCTATCTGCGCATCAAAGCCGATTTTTACGACGTGCGCAGCGATCTGACTGCGCAATTCAATCTACTGGTGCGGCAACAAATCATGGTGGCGGAAAAGCAGCAGACCTCGCGCGATCTGATTTTGCGCGATATGCATACCAAGCAAGACGGTTTGCTGGTGCATGTGCATCTGGTCATGCTGGAACTGTACGAACAGATTTTGACGACGCATACCGATTACGCGCTGCTGCGCAGCTATTTCTCCGACAATAATGTGATGGTGTTCCTGCGCGATATCGCCAACAAGGCCGCCCTCGACATCGAAGGCATCGCCTATGCGGTCACGCGCAAGCGGGCCTCGGTGTCCAGCGTCAATTACTTGGCGGAAATGCGCGCCATCCAGTTTGAACTGCAGCAATTGCAGCAAGACAATCTGGCCGGCCAGATACCGGACGAAGCCTTGACGCTGCTGCGCACGACCTACGAGAAAATCGGCAGCATCATCGAATCGATAGAAGCACTGCATACGGCCACGCGTAATCCGGTCGATCCCCTGCCGCTGCTGCCCGGCATGGACATGACGCCCTTTTTGACGCAACAAAAATACCAGTTCGGCATCTTGCTGAAAAACCTGCGCTGGGAGTCGCCGGTATTCCGTTTTGCGATTCGCGTGATGCTGGCGGTGTCGTGCGGATTATGGGTGTCCGATCATTTGCCGTACACGGCGCACGGTTATTGGATCGTATTGACGATCGTGGTTATTCTGAAACCGAATTACAGCATGACCAAGCAGCGCCGCACCGATCGTCTGATCGGCACCATGATCGGCTGCGTACTGACCGCCTTCATTCTTAATTTCGTGCATGAGCCGGTGGCGCTGATGGCGCTGCTGTTCGTTGTCACAGCGGCCGCGCCGGCCTTTATTTATATCAAGTACCGCTATACCGCGATTGCGGCGTCCATGCAGATCCTATTGCAGATCAATATATTGATTCCCAGCAGTCACGCCGTCATCGGCGAGCGCCTGATCGATACTGTGCTGGGCGCGCTGATCGCCACTGCTTTCAGCTACGTGCTGCCAAGCTGGGAATACCGCGCCTTGCCGCGCTTGCTGAACGCAGTGCTGCAAGCCAGTCAAAAATACATTCAAGCCAGCCGCGACATGCTGGAAGGCAAAGTCAATGACGATTTCTTTTATCGCGTCGGCCGCAAAGGTTTCATGGATAGCTTGTCGCTTCTGATCTCGTCGCTGGTGCGCATGATGGACGAACCGCTCAGCAAGCAGCATGCGGTGCGTGAAATCAACCGCTTTGTGGTGCAAAATTATCTCGTGGCAGCGCATATAGCCGCAATGCGCGTGCTGCTGCGTCGGCACGCGGACGGCTTGCCGCGCGAACAGGTCAACGATGTTGTGGAGCATGCTTGTGACGATACGATTGCCGCATTGACCCGTGCGCAGCGCATCATCAATCCGGCGGTGCCGGGACGCGTGTCGGAGGCATCGACCGACCCGGTAGCAGCAGAAAAACTACGCGAGAAGGTACGTGAAATTCCGGCGCTCAATCCGCCCGCACCGGAGGTGGCTGGCTGGTCGGGATGGTACGCATTGCAACGCCGCGCGGCTTTACTGGATAACGATGCGCGTGAAATCGTCATGGAAACGGATAAGATCAAACACGTATTGCGGAAGGCTTGATCGTCTGATCACCGCCATCCTGTTGCAATTGCTTGCAATAAAGCATGGTATTGCAATATTTTTGTACGGCCGGCGTAAAACTATTTGCCCTATAGTCATGTCACATAAACACATCCGACAGCGGCTTATTTAAGACCAGTTAAAGCAAGTGCCGGATTACTGCCAAGCATTCTATTTTGCAATCTATGAATCCGAATGGGGGCTGTCATGCCGCATAACCCTGAAGACATGTCTTACCTGATGATCGAACTCAGTCTTGCGCTGCGTGAGCTGGCGCACAATATGAGCAATCTCGCGGTCGCCCTTGAGAACGATTACCTGCAGCAAGCCTCGCCTTTGAACGAGGCCTCCCTCCAAAGCGCAGTGGAAGTCATCGATAAAGCCAAATCACGCTAAACCCCGCTAAAACTTTCGATAGCGCGGCGGACGCCGATATTCAACTGATTTCATCGATGGCTGTCGACCGCACTTCGCGGCCCCCCTCGTGCATCGCAAAGCGCTCGCGGGTACGGATGTAGAAGCTGGCGCCGAAGCGTGCGATCGGAAAATAATTTTGCAGGCGCACCCGGTAGCGCTCGATGTCGATCAATTCATCGCGCGCATGCAGCCATTTCACTTGCCCGATAAAAATGTGGCGGCTCGTCGTTTCCAGCGTCTCAGACAGCACGCATTCAAATGCGACCGGCGCCTCGACGATATAGGGCGGGCGCACCGCCAATGAAGCTGCTTGCGTTAAACCAACCTTCGTCAGTTCGCTCTCGTGCGATGGCAAGTTGTCACCGCAGCGATGCATCTGCTCGGCCATCGCCTCGTCGGCGATGTGAACCACGAACTCGCCGTTGGCGAGGATGTTGGCCGAGGTATCCTTCAGATGATCATCCTTGAGCTTGTTGATGCTGATCATTAAAATCGGTGGATCTTCTCCGAGCATATTGAACATGCTGAACGGCGCGGCATTAACCACCCCTTGCGCATTAATCGTCGTCACCAGCGCAATCGGCCTGGGCACAATCAGGCTCGCCATCAACTTGTAGCATTGGTGCTCGGTCAATTTACTGAAATCGATATCCATCGGCACTCTCTTGTGGTGTTCATCCAGGGAAGGCGCGCGTTATGCACTACCAGTGAAGCGCTCATTCCACCAACTGAACACGATATCGCGCAGCGCCGCGCCATCGTCATCGCCGTAGAGATCCGTTAGTTTGCACTGCTGCAGCAGCGCGTACTCATCCTCACTGAGCGTCACCGCCAATTCGCTGATACGAATCGGTACGTTGGTGAAGAGCGGCGTATACGATGCATCGCGCCGCAGTTCACGATCCGCCTTGATTTGCTTGATTTTGAAATCGGCCGGCGTGCGCTGGCTCGGCAGCTTGGCAAGTGCAGGCACCGCCGCCATATCGGCCTCGGTCGCCTTAAAGATCGACAGCTTGACCGACTTGATCGAAAAATTACTGGTACGCATGATGTCGGCGCCGCATACGTTTGGCACCGCCAGCACGTCCTCGATGGCCAGCAAATCGATATAGTCGCCGGTTTTTGATTTTTGCCGGTCTATCCATGGTTGGCCGCTGGCGTCGACCCCGGTATGCATGAAGAGATTGAATGAATCATGGACATCATCCGAGGTCAGACCGTATTCGCGCTGCGCTTCAGTCTGTATGTCGTGGCAATTGGTGTGGGCGGCGAAACCATAAATGCTTTCATACAGATGGGCGCTGCAGCGCGGGAACAGCACGTCGTTGCATTGCGCGGTATCTTCCAGGATATAGATCAGCGCCCGTTCTCGCGGCGGCGCCGACCACATGAAATGGCCCGCGCTCGGATGCAAGCCATGCACAGTACGCGTACGCCCGGTATGCATATACTCCTTGTAATCATGCAGATTGAAGCAATTGAAATCGACACACTGACCGCCTTCGATTTGTTCAACGCGCAGGATCTGCCCCTGCAACAGTTCGATCGCCTTGCCGGTACCCGGCTCCAACACCCACGACGCAATCAATTCACGCGGCATCATTTCGACTCTCCTGGTCCGGTTCGCAAGACTTCCGCCCCGTTTCGGTGCTGCGCTGCATATTCCTTGAGCGCGAGCCGAACCAGAGTAGTGCGATCCGGTGCGACACCTTTCGCGATGGTGCGGTCGAGCAGTTCCAGTTGCTGCTGGTTGAGCTTCATGACGATGGGACGATCAGCCATATACGTTTCCTTTGAAGTAAATCGCGAATACAAGAATTAACAATCATGAATACCTGAATACATGCAAAAACTCTGCCAGCTCGCGTTCATTGCATGGCATGACACTTGCATAGCACCTATTGGAAAAGTGCTTTACGCCAAAAATCCGCATGGGAATACAAGTATTTTGGTGTGCCGGCGATGCAATGCCTTTAAAACGCGCATACAAAATAATCCTATATTGCATGCATGATTTTTTATGGATAGCAGATCGGGATCGGGCAGCAATCAGATGGAATCAGGCGTCAGGAATCAGGACATGAAACAAAAAACGAATGGTGCACTGCCCTATTTGAAGCTGCGCGAAGCGATCATCGAACAGGCGCTCGCGCCCGGCATGAAGCTGCCGGAAGACGTGATCGGCGCGCACTTCGGTGTCAGCCGCACGCTGGCACGCGCCGCGCTGGTCAAGTTGCACGGTGAAGGCCTGGTCGATATCCGCCCCAAGCGCAGCGCAACCGTCGCGCATCCGAGCATTGAGGAAGCCCGCGATGTATTCGCGGTGCGCCGCGCATTGGAACAGCAGGTCGTGCCGCTGGTGGTAGCGCGCTGGTCAAAACAGGTAGAAGCCGAATTGAAAGCGCATGTCGCGCAAGAAGCTGCGGCAGTCGCAAAGGACAATCCTATATCGATCCGGCTGGCCGGGGAATTCCACATCAAGCTGGCCGAAAAAAGCGGCAACAGCATGCTGCTGCGCTACATCACCGAACTGGTGTCGCGCAGCTCGCTGATCCTGGCCCTCTATGGCCGTCCGCATTCGTCGGAATGTGCGGTCAACGAGCATATGGAATTGATCCGCGCGCTCGGCAAGGGCGATCCCGAACACGCCATCGCATTAATGAATCATCACTTGGGCGCGGTCGAAGAACGCGCATTACTACGTGGCGATGAAAACGAACAACTGGGGCTGGAAGACATCCTGAAGCAACGCTTCCCCCGCCGATGAACCGATTTGCAGTCGTTATGTTTTAGGTCGTTTAACTTTTACAAAGGGCATTGACATGGTTAAGGGGTTCATGAAGCGTCGCACTTTACTCAAGGGAGCTGCAGCCGGCACACTAGGTCTTGTCAGCGGTAGTCGGCTGCTGGGCGCGCAGGCGGCCACCGGCATCACCATCGGCGCGGTTTATGTCGGCCCGACAGATGATTTCGGCTGGAACAATGCCCATGCGGTCGGCATGCAGGCGCTCAAAAGCGTGCCGGGCGTGAAGATCGTTCAGGAGGAGCGGGTATCGGAAACCACGGCGGTCGTATCGACCATGGAATCAATGATCCGGGACGATGGCGCCAACCTGATCCTCGGCACCTCGTACGGCTATTACAACCCGTTCATGGTCAATCTCGCAAAAAAATATCCACAAGTCCAATTCCGCCATCCGACCACACTTTGGAATAAGGACAAGAGTCCAATGAACCTGGGCGGCTACTACTGCTATATCGATCAGGCGCACTATGTAAACGGTGTCGCAGCCGGCTTGTCGAGCAAGTCCGGCAAGTTGGGATATGTCGCGGCCAAACCGATTCCAATCGTGCTTCGCACCATCAATGCCTTCCTGATCGGCGCCCGCAAGGTCAATCCGAATGCGACGGTGCATGTGGTTTTCACAGGCGATTGGTCGTTGCCGGTGCGCGAGGCGGAAGCAACCAACGCGCTGGTCGATGCCGGCTGCGACGTGATCGCCTGCCATGTGGACAGCCCCAAGGTAATAGTAGCGACCGCAGAACACCGCAACGTCAAGTCATTCGGTCACAACGTATCGCAGGCCAGCATCGCGCCCAAGGGATTTGTCACGGGAGCCGAATTGAAATACGAAACGGTTTACAAGAGCTATGCGGAAAGCCTGAGAAAAGGCGAGCGCCTGCCGAATATGCTTACCGGAGGTTATGAAAAGGACATGGTGCAAAACACGCCGTTCGGCGCTGGCGCGAGCGAAGCCGCGCGCAATGCCGCGCTGATCGCAATCAATGATATGAAGGCGCAGAAGCCGATATTCGCCGGCCCCTGGAAGGATAACAAGGGAAATGTAGCACTAGACAAAACCTACGGCAATTACGATCCCTATCTTGACCAGATGAATTATCTGCTCGATGGTGTCGTGGGATCAATTATCTGAAGAAGCGGCCGCGCAGGTAATGGCGTTCAGTTACGCAAATTTTAGGACGGAGATTGCCTCTTCGATCAGGCCGCCGTGGC
>JAQGNR010000270.1 GCA_028291765.1 Herbaspirillum sp. | reverse complement strand
TTCAAACCGGAATGCGTGCCGGCCGCAAGGTGGGTGGGGCGCGGGATGTGGCGTGATGTTGTGCGCAGTGCGGTAAAGAAGGACGGTGGCCGCAGGCCGCCGGAATGACACGAACGGAGCACAACATCGCGTCACATTCCGCCTGCGGGCGCCTTAACTGAACAGCATTAGCGCACGCACCCCATTACGCGATTCGCCCTTACTTGATCAATAGCAATAATTTTCCGCGCAGCTTCATTATCAGCTTCGGCGGTGCGTTCAAACCGGAATGCGTGCCGGCCGCAAGGTGGGTGGGGCGCGGGATGTGGCGCGAGGTTGTGCTCCGTTCGTGTCATTCCGCCGGCCTGCGGCCACCTTCCTTCTTTACCTCACTGCGCACAACATCACGCCACATCCCACGCCCCACCCACCTTGCGGCCGGCACGCATTCCGGTTTGAACTCAGCGGATGGTTGTTGTGGGTGAGAAATAAAAGGCTGAAGTCTTCGTTGGACGATATAAAAACTGCGCCTTAATCAACGCACCAAAATGCATAAAATCGCCATATTTGTGTGAAAACGTGGGGTTATCCGCACCAATTTAGTTAAAAATCTGCACCATAAAAATTATATATAAAATTATTAAAAAAACTTTACTTCGTCGCTTGACGATATAAATAAAACTCACAATAATGCACGCATGTTTCAAGGGTTGTGGTGGGTCGCCGGGTTGTTGCCGGTCTTATTAAAAGCTGCCGGATTCGGCGCACAGATCGCTAAGAGCGGGAGAAATAATGAGCAAAATATGGACGCGTAATGCAAGTCGCCGTGATTTCCTGAAGATGTCGGCGATGGCCGGCGCGGTTGGGAGCGGTCTGTTTTCGCTGGCCGGCAATGCCAGTGCTGCCGACACACTCAATTTCTATGGCTGGTCGGCTGGGGTCGAAGATGTCAAGAATCATGTGGCGGCATTCGAGAAGAAAACCGGCATCAATGTTATCTATAACAATGCCCCTTGGGCGCAATATCGCGACACCATGGTCACCAAGTTCGTCGGCCATGCACCGCTCGATGTGATGTACGTGTCCGATAGCTGGTTGCCGGAGTGGGCCGATGCGGGCTGGATCGCACCGATCAACGGCTTCCCCGAACTGATGAAGTACAACGACACAGTCGATGACTTCTGTACCAAATCAATGCAGTACAACGGCAAGCAATACGGCCTCACTTATTACTCCGATTACATGGCTTTTCTTTATGATGAAGATAAGCTGAAGAAGGCCGGTATCAAAGAGCCGCCAAAAACCTGGGATGAAGTGGTGCAGCAATCGCTGATCCTCAAGAAGGCCGGTATCTGCGAATACCCGATGATGCTGCCGATGGCGCGCGAAAGCTGGCTGATCGAATTCATGACGGCGCTGGTGTATTCGCATGGCGGCCGATTTACCGACGACAACGGCTTCGCATTAATGGACGATCCGAAACGCGGCGCGCACCAGGCCTTGCAGTGGATTACCGATGCAGTCAATAAACATAAGATCATCTCGCCAGCCTGCGTTGAAACCGGCGAACTCACCGGCCTGAAAGCGTTCGGCTCCGGCAATCATGCGTTCGGTTTGCTGAGCCGCTACCGCGTGCGCACGCTCAACGATCCGACACAGTCGCAGATCGCCGGTCATGTGAAACAGGCTTTGATGCCGGCCGGTCCCGCCGGTTCGCATGAAACCGTGGGCTGGATGCGCTTCCATGCAATGAGCGCGCAAGCGGCGGCCAACAAGACCCGTGCCGCGGAAGCGGCCAAGTTCATTGAATGGTTCGGCGGCAAAGCCGACGGCAAGTACCAATTCCAGAAAACGATGTTTACCAATACCGGTACCGGCTTCGGCGAAAAGGAATTGTTCAAGGACCCGGATATCCTGGCTTCATATAAGAAGTATGGGGATATCGCAATGTTCGAGAAGCAGCAGCAATTGGTGAAGAAGAAGGATGTCATCACGCGCTGGTTCGGCGAGTGGGACGACATCAACGGCGCAGCCTGGCAGTCGGCCGTCATCGGTAAAAGTACCGTCGATGAGGCACTGAAGAAATCGGCGCAGAGCTGGAATCAATTGAAGAAGCAGGCCTGATCATACAGATCCCCGCTTAACGGCAGAGGCGTCGCCGCCTCTGCCTTAATGAAAGCCCCCGTAATGATGAAAACGAAAAGCAGCTTGCTGCCCAAGGCCCTGCGCTACCCGGTGAGTGCGTACGACCAGAAAAGCGCCATGGTGTTGTTGGCGCCGATGATGCTGGTCTTGATGGTGATTGCCGTATTTCCCATCCTCTACTCGTTCTGGATCAGCTTGTTCGATCTCAAGCTGACGCGGCCGAACCGCGCGCCTTTCGTCTGGTTCGATAACTACCTCCAGATTTTCCACGATCCGATGTTCTGGTCTTCGGTGGCGCGCTCGGCTTCCTTTACGGTGACCTCGGTGGCTTGCATCATGCTCATCGCGATGCTCATGGCGCTGCTGCTCAACGAGAACTTCCGCGGCCGCCGCATCCTCTCCGCGGTGCTGCTGATTCCGTGGGCCATTCCGTATGTGGCCGATGGGCTGATGTGGAAATGGATCTACGACTCCGGCTATGGCGCGCTCAACGGCCTGCTGCTGCAACTGGGCTTCATCGATAAATATATGGTGTGGCTGGGCGATGTCGACAAGACCATGCTGTTGATCGTCAATGCCTTCGTGTGGAAGGAAGTGCCGCTGGCCACGATCCTGTTGCTGGTGACCTTGAAATCGGTGCGCTCCGATATCTATAGTGCGGCCAAGGTGGATGGCGCCGGCATCTGGCAACGTTTCATCCACATCACGGTGCCCGCGCTCAAGCCCGGTTTCATGCTGGTGATGCTGTACGAAACCATGATGTCGATCCGTCACTTCGACTTGTTCTTCATCTTGACCGAAGGCGGCCCGGCCGATGCCTCCCATGTGCTGGCGTGGGAAGTCTATGCAGAGACATTCCGCAAGCTGGCTTTCGGCACCGGCGCAGCGCTGGCCTACATCATGGCGATTATTACTTTCATGCTCGCTTTCGTCATCATCCGCACCATGGGTAAAAAATTATGAGACTCCCTAACTTCAGCAAGCGCGCGCTGTTGTGCATCGGTTCGCTGCTGTTCATGCTGTATGTGCTGGCGCCGATCGGCTGGCTGGTATCGTCGTCGCTGCAGTCCGAGGCGGAGATCACTTCGGTGCCGCCGCACTGGGTGCCGCACAAGCCGACGATCGGAAATTTCGCCGCGATCTTCAACTCCGGCGGCCAGCCGGCCACTGACGATAGCCATAACGAAGGAGAAAGCAAGGGCGACGCCAACGGCGCCGGCTTCATCCCGTCCACCGCCAAAAACCTGCTGCCGTCGATGTGGAATAGTTTTATCGTCGCCGTGGTGGTGGTGGTGCTCAATCTGCTGGTGAGCGTGCCGGCCGCCTATGCGATGGCGAAGATCCGTTTCATCGGCCGCACCACCTCGATTTACATCATGCTGACCTCGCGGGTGATCCCGGATATTGCGCTGGTGGTGCCGTTTTTCCTGCTGATTCAAAAGCTCGGCCTGCTCGACAATATATGGTCGCTGATCATTACCTATCTGGCCATCACGGTGCCGTTCAGCGTCTTCATTCTGCTCGGCTATTTTGAATCGTTGCCGGATGAGCTGGACAAGGCGGCGCGGGTCGACGGCTGTTCGCGCTTTCAGACCTTGACGCTGGTGTTCCTGCCGCTGGCTACGCCCTCGCTGGTGGCGGTGGTGTTGTTTACGTTTTTGACCAGCTGGAATGAATTTCTGCTGGCGCTGATGTTTACCCAGACCCCGGCCTCGCAAACCATGCCGATCGTGATCGCGGCCTTCACATCCGATTTCAATATCAGTTTCTCATTCATCAATGCAGCCGGCGTGCTGGCGATTATTCCGCCGGTGATTATCGCCATCATGTTTGAACGTTACATCGTCTCCGGCCTGACTGCCGGCGCCGTTAAAGGTTAAAGGAATACACCATGGCCCGTATTAAATTCGAAGGCGTAGGCAAGCACTATCCGAACGGTTATGTCGCGCTCGATAACCTCCATCTCGATATCGCCGATAAGGAATTCCTGGTGCTGCTGGGCCCATCCGGCTGCGGCAAATCGACCACGTTGAACATGATCGCCGGCCTGGAGGACATCAGCGAAGGCACCTTGAGCTTCGACAATGAGGTGATGAACAATGTGCCGCCGCACAAGCGCGATGTCTCGATGGTGTTCCAGAGCTACGCGCTGTATCCGCACAAAACAGTGTATGAAAATATCGCGTTCGGTCTGCGCATGCGCAAGCATCCCGCCGCCGAAATCGATCAGCGCGTGCGCGATGCCGCGCGCCGTCTGGAAATCGAAGCCTTGCTGGAGCGCCGTCCCGATCAGTTGTCCGGCGGCCAGCGCCAGCGCGTTGCGCTCGGCCGCGCGATGGTGCGCAGTCCGTTGGCTTTCTTGATGGACGAGCCGCTGTCGAACCTCGATGCCGTGCTGCGCATCTCGATGCGGGCCGAGATCAAACAAATGCATCAGGCGATGCAAACCACGTTCGTCTATGTGACGCACGATCAGGCCGAAGCGTTGACGCTGGCCGACCGTATCGTCGTCATGCGCAGCGGCGTGGTGCAGCAAATCGGCACGCCGGATGCGATCTACGAGCGGCCCGGCAATATGTTCGTGGCTGCGTTCCTGGGCAATCCGCCGATCAATTTCCTGGAAGGGACGATTGCGCTCGATGGTGACAAGGCCTTGTTCAAACGCGGTCCACTTGAAATCAGCTTGCCGCCGCATATCGCGCAGAAAGTCGTCGGCGATGCCGGCCGCGAGGTGGTGCTGGGCCTGCGCGCCGAGGACATCGACGCGCATGCCGAGAAGATGCCGCGCGCGACTTTGCAGGGCCGCATCCTCTCGGTGCTGCCGGTCGGCTCCGACCAGTTCCTCAGAGTGAAGGTCGAGGGCGCAGAGATGTATTTCCGGGTCGGCAAGGAAGTGCAGCACAAGGAAGGGGAGAACGTGGAACTGGCCGTGAACCTGAATCGTTTACATCTGTTCGATAAACAGAGCACCAACAGCTTGGTCTGGTAACCCGATGAAGCCTGCAGTATTTGCATATTTTCGTCCGACATCGCTAGAGGAAGTGCTGACGCAGCTTGCGCAATCGAGCAATGCGAAGGTGATCGCCGGCGGCCAGAGCCTGGGGCCGATGATGAACATGCGTTTGGCCGCGCCTGCTGCGCTGGTCGATCTGAACGATCTGACCGAGCTGGCGTATATACGCGACGTGGGCGACATGCTGGAAATCGGTGCGCTCACGCGCCATTATCAAGTCGAGCAATCCGTGCTGGTGCGCAATCTTTGCCCGCTGCTGGCGCAAGCGGCGCGCACCATCGGCCATTACGCCATACGCCAGCGCGGCACGCTGGGCGGCAGCCTCGCGCATGCCGATCCGGCCGCGCAACTGGCGCTGATTGCGGTGACGCTCGGCGCGCAAATCAATCTCGTCAGCATGCGCGGAGAACGCACCGTGGCGGCGGCCGATTTTTTTGTCGCCGTGATGGCAACCGCGCTGGAACCGGACGAAGTCATCCGCTCGGTGCGGTTTCCAAAAGTCGCTGCGCAGGAAGGCACCGCGTTTCGGCTATTCAATCAACGTCATGGTGATTTTGCCATCGTCGCAGTCGCCGCCACGGTTGCTTTGCATGAAGGGCGGGTGACGCGTTTGCGGATCGGCTTGGGCGGCAACAGCCCGGTGCCGCTGCTCTATGACGCGCTGACCAGCGCGTTTGTCGGCAGGATTCCGGACGCTGCATGGAGTGACCAACTGGCGCGCGCCGTGCGCGATGCGATCGAACCGGAAGAGGATGCGCGCATCCCGGCCGTGTATCGCCGGGAATTGACAGAGACGCTGGTGCAGCGCGCCGTGGTGCGCGCGCTCGAACGGGCGCAAGGATAAGTGAATGTATGAGTGTATGTATGAGTGAGCGAATGAAGCAATTTCCCATCACCCTCACCGTCAACGGCGAGAACCGCGAGCTGCTGCTAGAGCCGCGCAAGTTGTTGACGGATGCACTGCGCGAGGACTGCGGCCTGACCGGCACTCATGTCGGCTGCGAGCACGGCGTGTGCGGCGCTTGCACCGTGCTGGTCGATGGGCGGCCGGCGCGTGCCTGCCTGACCTATGCCATTCAGATGGAAGGCCATGAAATTTCGACCATCGAAGGCGTGGCGCAGGAAGGAAAACTGTCGCCGCTGCAGCAGGCATTCCACGAAGAGCATGGTCTGCAATGCGGCTTTTGCACGCCCGGCATCATCATGACCTTCGAAGCTTTTCTGGCCAGCCATCCCGATCCGAGCGAAGCGGAAATCCGCGAGGCGCTATCCGGCAATTTATGCCGCTGCACCGGTTACCACAACATCGTGCGCGCCATCACCAAGGCAGCCCGGATCATGCGAGAAAAAAATTGACTGAATCGCCCTCTGAGTTCCATTACATCGGCAAGCATCTTGCGCGCAAGGAAGATTATCGTCTGCTGACCGGCCACGGCCGTTATATCGACGATATCGAGATGCCGGGCGCGTTGCATGCCTGCTTTGTGCGCTCGCCGCATGCGCATGCGCGCATCGTCTCGATCGATATTGCGCGGGCGCGCGAAATGCCGGGCGTGGTGGCGGTGGTCACCGGACGCGAGGTTGCCGAATGGACTACCAAGCTGCGCATGGCGCCGCCGATCGATGGCTTGCAGGCGGTCGAAATGGATGCTTTGCCGATCGATAAGGTGCGCTTTCAAGGCGATCCGGTGGTGTGCATTATCGCCATCGATCGCTACCACGCAGAAGATGCGATGGAGCAAGTCGCGGTCGACTATGAGCCACTGCCGGTAGTGAGCACCATGTGGCAGGCGCTCGATCCGGCTTCGGTGCTGGTCGATGAAAGTTTGACGTCCAATCTGCTGTCGCATCAACACGCGCAATTCGGTGACGTGCCGGCGCGCAAGAGCGAAGCATTTCGCGTCATCGAAAGTACTTTCTCGCAGCATCGCCAAACGCAACTGCCGATCGAGACCAGAGGTTGCATCGCACTGTGGGATGAAGGCAGGCAGCATCTGAGTTTTCATGTCGGCACCCAGGTGCCGCATCCTTATCGCACGGCGCTGGCCAGCCGCTTGCGTTTGACGGAATCGCAGGTCACCGTGATCTCGCCCGATGTCGGCGGCGGCTTCGGACAGAAGATCGCGCTTTACCGCGAGGAGTTGACGGTCGCAGCGTTGGCGCGCCATTTGAAACGTCCGATACGCTGGCGCGAGGATAGGCTGGAGAACCTGCTGGCTTCGGCGCAATCGCGGGAAGATTTTTGCCGTACCCGCGCGGCTGTCGACGCCGAGGGCCGCTTGCTGGGGCTGGAGATGGAAATCATCGAAGACTTCGGCGCTTATAGTTTTTTCCCGGGCAATTATCTGGCGCGGGTGGTCGCGATGGTGCTCACCGGGCCGTACAAGGTGCAGGACTATAGCTTCGATGTCAAAGTGGTGCTGACCAACAAGGTCGGCAATGCGCCAATGCGCGCGCCGATGGCGATCACGAGCTGGGTCATGGAAGGGACGCTGGAGTCGATCGCGCGCGAATTGAAACTCGATCCGATCGAGGTGCGCCGTCTGAATATGCTGCATCCCGAGGAGCTGCCCTACACCATGGCAACCGGCGAAGTGCTGGCCGATGTCACGCCGCGCGAAACGATGGAAGGCGTGCTGGCGGCGATCGATTATCGCGCCTTCCGCGAACGGCAGCAGCAGGCCAGGGCCTCGGGCCGTTATCTGGGACTGGGCATTTGCACCGTGGTTGAGCCGACTACTTACGGTTCGCGTTTTTACAAGGCCGCCGGGATTCAGGGCTCCGGCCATGAAGCAGCCTGGGTGCGCATTGAGCCGTCGGGCATTGTCACTGCCTCGGTCGGAATGGGCGCCACCGGTCAGGGTTATGAAACCTCGCTGGCGCAGGCCATTGCCGAAGGACTTGGCGTCGCGCCGCAGCAGATACATCTGCATATCGGCCATACCGACATCGCGCCCTACGGCATGGGCAGCCGCGGCGCACGCGGCGGCACGGCCGGCGGCGGTGCGCTGTATCTGTGCGCGCAGGAAGCACGCGCCAAGGTGTTGGCGATTGCGGCCCAGCAGCTTGGTTTGCCCGCCGGCGAACTGCGTCTGCTCGATAGCGCAGTGGAGCATAGCGTGGGGGGCGGATGGCGCCCTACGGGCTTGTCGCTGGCCGGTATTGCGCGCCTGGCTTATCTCGATCCAACTGCTTTGCCGGAAGGCATGAACCCCGGTCTGGAGTTTCACAAGACCTACGATCCGCCACCGATGACCTATTCCAATTCCACCCATGCGTGCGAAGTGGAAGTCGACATCGCCACCGGCGCCATCCGTTTCGAGCGCTATGTGGTGGCCGAAGATTGCGGCACGGTGCTCAGTCCCGTGGTGGTGGAAGGACAGCAGCACGGCGCCATCGCGATGGGGCTCTCGGGTGCGCTTTTCGAACACATTGTCTACGACGAGAGCGGCCAAAACCTGTCCGGCACCTTGGCCGATTATCTGGTCGCGACCGCACACGAACTGCCGGCATTCGAATTGTTGCCCATGCATACGCCGAACCGCAGTACGCCGGCCGGCGTCAAGGGCATGGCCGAAGGCGGCGTAATGGGCGCCATCGGCGCGTTGACGATTGCGGTCAACGACGCATTGGCGCCGTTCGGCGTGGTGGCCGAGCGTCAGCCGCTTTCGCCTATGTATTTGCGCGATTTATTGCGTGATAAGACTTGACACAGGATTGATGCGGCGGCACGCGCCGCTTAACGAATTTACTGCAAAGAAGGAAATGCAAATGAGCACAAACAACAAGGTACGCGTCGGTTTCATCGGCCTCGGGATCATGGGCAGCAGCATGGCGGGCCACCTCCTGCAGGCGGGCCATTCTCTGAGCGTCTACAACCGCTCGCGCGCCAAGGCCGATGCGCTGGTGGCGCAGGGCGCGAGCTGGTGCGATACGCCGGGCGATGTCGCCGCGGCTTCCGATATCGTGATCAGCATGGTTGGATTTCCGCATGATGTGGAAGCCATTTATTTCGGCGATCAGGGCCTCATTGCGCGCGCTGCGCCGGGCGCGATCCTGATCGACATGACGACCTCCAGCCCACTGCTGGCGCAACGCATTGCCGCCACCGCCGCCAAGCGGGGTTGCGCGGCGCTCGATGCACCGGTGTCCGGCGGCGAGATCGGCGCACGCGATGCAAAGCTGGCCATCATGGTCGGCGGCGAACAGGCGGCCTTCGATGCCGCGCTGCCGATCTTGCAGAAGATGGGCGCCAACATCGTGCTGCAGGGTGCCGCCGGCGCCGGCCAGCACACCAAGATGTGTAATCAAATCGTGATCGCTTCGACCATCATGGGCGTGTGCGAAGGCCTGGCTTACGGCAAGCGGGCCGGGCTCAATCTGGACACGGTACTGCAGTCGATCGGCAGCGGTGCGGCTTCGGGCTTTCAGCTCAACACGTTTGGCGCACGCATTATCAAAGGCGATTTCGAGCCAGGCTTTTTCATTGAACATTTTATTAAAGACCTGGGCATCGCGCTGGCCGAGGCTGCGCATATGGAGATCGATCTGCCTGGCTTGACGCTGGCCAGAAAGCTGTATCAGCAATTGGCCGAGCAGGGCTATGGCCGCCGCGGTACGCAGGCGCTTTTCAAATACTACGAGAAATAAATTATGGCTATGGAATTTTCCGGGGAATACCGCATTCCTGCAAAGGTGCAACTGGTGTGGGAGGCCTTGAACGATCCTGCGGCATTACGCACCTGCATCGCCGGCTGCAAGCAACTCGACAAGATCTCCGACACCGAATTCAGCGCGATCGTCTCGGCCAAAGTGGGGCCGGTATCGGCCACTTTTCGCGGCAATGTCGTGTTGTCGGATCTCGATCCGCCTAACGGCTACACGCTGACCGGGCAAGGGCAGGGCGGTGCGGCCGGCTTTGCGCGCATGAGCGCCCAGGTCGCGCTGACCGCAGAGGGCGATCAGACCTTGCTCAAGTATGTCGCCAAGGCCGAGATCGGCGGCAAGCTCGCCAGTGTCGGCAGCCGCTTGGTGCAGGTGGTGGCGAAGAAGAATGCGGACGATTTTTTTGCGGCGTTTGCGCGCCAGCTCGGCGGCAGCGGCGTGCAGGAACAGGGTGCGGCGGCAGCGGCAGGGCAAGCGTCACCGCAAGCGTCGCAACAGGTTCTGGTTTCGGGCGCGCCGTCAGCGGCCCCGGGATTGCTCGCATCGTTGGCCAGTCCGGTACCGGCCTGGTTGGTGATCTTTGGTAGTGGTATCAGCATTGCGCTGGGTTACATGCTCGGTCGTTTTGGATAGTAGTAGAGGGTTCGGCAAGGGTTTGGCAGTAGCAAGGTTCGGCAGTAAGGTCCGGCCGGCGGTTCGGCAGGGTGTTTTGGGGTAGCAGATCTATAGTTTGAGATTAACAAACATACTTCCTTTTGGAGAAACTGTAATGAAAAAAGCACTTATTCCGTTGGCCGTTTTTGGCGCCATGTCAGGTGGGGTCTACGGGCAAACAGCTACCACCGTCTACGGTATCGTGGATGCCGGTATCTCCAGCGAGAACACTGGCAAGTCCAGCCTCACTAGTGTGAGCAGCGGCAATGTGTACGGCGATCGTCTGGGGTTCAAGGGTACGGAAGATCTGGGCGGCGGCATGTCCGCGCTGTATACCTTGGAGATGGGTTTCAACATCAACGACGGCACCATGGGGCAGTCGACAAGCTTGTTCAACCGGCAGTCATTTGTGGGCTTGAGCGGCCGCGCAGGTACATTGACGCTCGGCCGTCAATATACGACGCTGTTTCGTGCCCAGCTCGACTATGATCCGTTCTTCACCGGTTTTGCCGGCAACGCAGGCCACATGATGAGCAACGGCGGCGGTACGCAAGGCGCCCGCACCAATAATTCCATTTTTTACGTTACGCCGAACGTCAGCGGCTTTGAAGGTCAATTGCTGTATGGCCTCGGTGGACAGGCCGGTAACAACCAGGCGATGCGTGAAATGGGTGGCGCGCTCGGCTATAAGAATGGGCCGCTGAACGTGAAAGTGTCCTATCACAATGCAATCGACCCTGCCGGCCTCAACTCGGCAAGTAACCTCAACTTGATGGCTACCTACGATTTCGGCGCGATTAAAATCTACGCATCGGAGCAGAACAACTCCAGAGACAATATCGAGGGAACCACTACCCCCGCCACTACCACCACCGTTACCTACGGCGACCATACCCGCGACAGTCTGATCGGTATGTCGATGCCGTTTGGAAGCGGCAGCTTCAGGGCTTCGTTTATCCACAAGGCCGATCAGACGCGGGCCAATGCGAACGCCAATCAGCTCGGCCTGGGTTATATCTATGCAATGTCCAAGACGACCGATTTGTACACGTCGGTCAGCAAGATAAATAACGATGCTTTGTCGAGTATTCGCGTTGTGAGTGCGGGCAAGAGCGATCGTCTGTTTAATATCGGTATGGATCACAAGTTCTAGCCACGGCAGCGAGGGAGAAATTCAGGGCAAGGCGGGCTGTTGCGGGCTGTAGCGGATGTTTGTGCGCAGTGAGGTAAAGAAGGGAGGTGGCCGAAGGCCGCCGGAATGACACGAACGGAGCACAAACATCCGCTACAGCCCGCAACAG
>JAQGNR010000268.1 GCA_028291765.1 Herbaspirillum sp. | reverse complement strand
TGGCATCATGGCGCACCGCTCCGGCAGCGGGTCGAACATTCCACGTCTGCCGGTCGGTACCCAGGTGCGCATTCTGCCCAACCACGCATGCTCCACCGCGGCCCAGTACGGCCACTATAACGTGCTGGGACGCGAACACGAAATCACCGCCGCCTGGCAGCGCTTTAGCGGCTGGTAAAGCAGATCCCCTGACGGCGATCTCCGCCTAACGTATTTAAGAAGACACACAATGACTATGCCTGAACGTTTTTCCGCCGCTGCCTTGACGCAGTTTGCCGAAAGTGTGTTGCGTGCCGCCGGTTTACCGCCGGCGCCGGCGGCCGCGGTCGCAGGTACGCTGGTGGACGGCGATTTGCTCGGCCACGATACGCATGGACTCGCACTCTTGAAACCCTATGTCCAGGAAATCGAAAAGGGCGCGATGGCCACCGCAGGCGAACCGACAGTGATTTCCGACCGCGGCGCATCGGTGCTGTGGGACGGCTGGAACCTGCCCGGTCCCTGGCTGGTATTGGAAGGCATCGAGATGCTGATCCCGCGTGCCCGCCAATTCGGCAACGCCACGCTGGCGATTCGGCACAGTCACCATATCGCCTGTCTGGCAGCGTATTTGCTGCGCGCCACCGACGCCGGTTTCATGATGCTTCTTTCTTGCTCGAACCCTGCGGCGCAAAGTGTCGCGCCTTTCGGCGGCACTAAAGCAGTGTTCACGCCGAATCCGATTGCAGCGGGGATTCCGACTTCGGGCACGCCTTTTCTAATCGATATTTCCGCTTCGATCACGACCAACGGCATGACCAATCGCATGCATAAAGCAGGCCAGCAATTCGATGAGGCCTGCCTGCTCGATGGCCAGGGCAATCCCAGCCGCGATCCGGCCGTGCTGGCCGCCGATCCGCCCGGCACCATCCTGCCTTTGGGTGGTTTGACGGGCGGCCATAAAGGGTTCGGCCTGGCCTTGCTGATCGAGGCCCTGACCAGCGGGCTGGGCGGACACGGTCGGGCCGACGCGCCGCAGGGCTGGGGCGCCTCCGTGTTCATCTCGCTATACGATCCATCGGCATTTGGCGGCCAGGCTGAGTTCATGCGCCAGATGGACTGGATTGCGCAAGCTTGTCGCAGCAATCCGCCGCGGCCGGACGTCGCGCAAGTCCGCATGCCCGGCGATCGAGGTATCGCCCGTCGCGCCGAACAGCTGCGTGATGGCGTTACGCTGCATCCGACCATTCCACCGATGTTGGCGGAACTGGCGCATAAATTCGGACAGGAAAAACCACGCAGTTGCTGATAAAAAATTAAAACTAAATTCGCAATCCCATAGGGCGGCGCCGATCAATTAATGTTTCGGCGTTGCTCCAGTTTGTCGAGCATGCGGCCCAGCTTTTTCTTCGCTGGCGCCTCGCGCTTGGCGAGCTTCGTCGCCACGTGCCAAGTCACCGACTTACCGCGATTTTCTTTGCATTTTTCTTCGCTATTTTTCACGCCCTGATAACCCGTATCGCCCAGCGCGGCGAGCCCTGGCGGCGCATTCGAGGTCGCAAAAAACTTCTCTGCATGATCAATTTTTCAGTGATGAACTGCTGCTATTTTTTCAGCGCGTGCTCGCTTGCAAAACGGGCGCCGATGCATAAATTTTGCGAATCCAAAGGGAGGCACGAATTCTGCTTAAAGGAGTTCACACCACCATAAAAGAGGGGGGGTGTCGGCACGAAAAATGCCGGTTCGCAATTCAATTTTTAGGATATTAAAATGAAACTGAAAAAATCACTTCTAGCACTCTCAGTACTCGGCACTGTCTCTGGCGCTGTGTCGGCGCAAACCAACATTACTTTATACGGCATTGCCGATGCAGGCATGGACTATGACACTGGCAAGTACGTTGGCGGCTCAGTATGGGCGGTGCGCTCTGGTCAACAGAATAGCAGCCGCTTTGGTATTAAAGGCTCTGAAGACCTCGGTGGCGGCCTGTCGACAAGTTTCGTTTTGGAAAACGGCTTCCAACTTAACGATGGCTCGCTTAAATACGGCGCAAGCGCCACAACCCCTCGCCTGTTCGGCCGTCAAGCATGGATTAGCCTGGATGGCGGTTTCGGCTCCGTCAAAGTGGGTCGGCAATATAGCTCGATGTATTTCGCGCTGGGAGCATTCGACCCGTTCGGCATCTCTACGGCCGCCAATGCGCAGAATCTCTTCGGTTATGGTGTGGATGCACTTGACCCGATCTCCCGTTCAGACAATACCGTCAGCTACACCACGCCGACTATTGGTGGATTGAGCGGGCTGGCTGGTTACAAGTTTGGCGCGACCCCGGGTTCGGCCAACACTAGCACCAAGTTCTTGGGTGTGACCTATGCTAACGGCCCGCTCCTCGCGATGGCGAGTTATCAAAACGCGGACGGCGTAAACTTTTCAGGCTTTGGCGCGCCATCAGCCCTTGGCGCGATTGTGGCCCAAACCAGTCTGGGCGCTGTGGCCAATACCACTACGGGGACCAAGGTAGACACTGGCGTCGCCGGCGCCTCTTATGATTTCGGCGTCGCGAAACTCGCCCTCGCCTATGGCGCTACCAAAGCTAGTGCAGTTGGCGACGTGAGGATGAATAACTACCTGGTCGGTGTTACTGTCCGGGCTGGCACAGGCAGCGTTTTAAGTTCCTGGAACCGAAGCCACGTCAAAGATATTTCCGGCGGGGTAACGAATATGTATTCACTTGGTTATAAGTACCCGATGTCCAAGATGACCGACCTCTACGCCTATTCTGCCTATACGAGAAATGGCAGCGGCGTACGTCTGAATGCTCTGGTAAACGGCGCAAGCGACTTCGAATACCAATTCGGCATCCAGCATAGGTTTTAAGGACTTCGCAAACTGCAGCAAACTGCTAGGCACCTTCGGGTGCCTCGCAGTTTGCCGAAGATTGAGAACGTGTTGTTAAGCGCGAGCTGTGAGTGTCTCGCTTAATGACAAAACCATTATCAGGAATGCATCCCGATAAACGCGCCGATTCGCGGACAAATTTCCTCCCGCCAGCGACGTCCGGAAAAGACGCCGTAATGCCCACATCCAGCAGCAGTGTAATGCTGCTTTTTCTTGCTTGCGATGTTGGGGCAAAGATCGTGGGCGGCTTGTGTCTGGCCGATACCGCAAATGTCGTCCAAGGCGCCTTCAATGGTGAAGAGTGCTACCGACTTAATGGCCTGTGGCTGCACCAGCTTGCCATCGACTTCCCAAGTGCCGAGAGGCAAATGAAATTCTTGAAACACTGTTTTGATTGTTTCCAGGTAATACTCCGCCGGCATGTCGAGTACCGCATTGAATTCATCGTAAAACTTGCGGTGTGCTTCCGCCGACGCGTCGTCACCCTCGCGCAGGTCCATGTAAAAGTCCCAGTGGCTCTGCGCATGACGAGCCGGATTCATTGCAATGAATCCGGTGTGCTGCAAAAAGCCGGGATAGACTTTTCTTTCAAAGCCTGGATGATTTTTAGGAACGCTGCAGATCACCGTATTCTCGAACCACGAGTAAGGCTTTTCCGTTGCGAGCTTATTTACTTTCGTTGGCGACTTGCGCCCATCAATGGGGCCGCTCATCAAGGTCATCGTTTTCGGCAATTTCGGATCTTTGGCACTCGCCATCAGTGCAATTGCTGCGAGCACCGGCTGTGTTGATTGGCAGACCGAAATCACATGCAGCTCGGGGCCGAGTAGCCGGATGAAATCTTGCACGTAGTAAACGTAGTCATGCAGATGGAATGAGCCGTCCGATAAGGGCACCATCCGCGCATCGGTCCAGTCCGTAATGTAGACATCATGGTTTGGCAACAGCATACGCACGGTGTCGCGCAACAGTGTGGCATGGTGACCGGAAAGGGGCGCCACCAGCAATACCTTGGGCTGTTGCAGCTTGGAAAATTCATGATCGGCCAAGTCTTTTTTGAAGTGGCGCAATGTGCAGAAAGGTTTCTTTTGAACGATGTCCTCGACTATTTCTACAGACTTACCGTTGATGAGGGTGGCAGCCAAATTGAATTGCGGTTTTTCGTAATCCTTGCTCAGCCGATACATCAACTCGTAGCCTGCCGCGATGTGTTGCGCAATCGGCGAGTAAGCAAAGGGGAAGACCGGATCGGCAAACCACTCGGCAGAGGCCTCCCCCCACAACATAAGGGGATTCAGAAAAGCACGATTGAGCTCGTGAAATTGGTACAGCATGATGACTCCTCCAACGCAATTGGCGGCCACACAAGACCTTCGTGAGATTGCCGTTGAATTTGCAGGAGCATATAAACGGTTTATTCGATAGTTGATGTCTGTGCATTGCGCGATGAAATTTAATTGACCGCACATCAGATACCGCAAGGAGCATGCCAATGCATGGAAAGAATGCAGAAAAATGCAACTCCCGCTATGAAAAACAATAGAAATTTTTCTGAATCACGGCGCAGTGACGACTATCGGAAATGTTTGATTTTCGGACGGCCGCATTGCCTCCAGTTGGAAATCGAACGCCATTCGACCGCCGAAGCGATCATCGGACAATGACAGCCCGCGTATTGCGAGAGGTGTATAGTTGCAGAAAAGTTAACACATTTTTCAAGAAGATTCTGCCGGCCAAGCGGGGCTGGGAAGCGTAGTTCGGCCCTGCGGAAATAAGGTGAACAGTCAGTAGGAGATAACGTGACTGCCAACAAGCCAAACCAGCGGCGACCCGATCCTCAAAACGACCGGAAAATCATGGCCGCCTGGGAAGAATTCCTGAGCGGGCATACGCCACCGCCCAACGCCTTACGCTACCTGATCGATGATTCCTGGCGGCGCTGCCAGGAGGAGCAGGTGGACCCTACCCGGCGGCAGGCGCCATCCCCGGTCAATGAGACCGCACTCCATACTTTGCGACACCAGCATCGGGAATTGTTGACCGCCGGCAAACAGGTCATGGCGATGGCCAAGGATTTCCTGGCCGAAACCGAGACGATCATGATCCTGACCGATCCGAACGGAATGATACTGGCCGTTGAAGGCGATCCCCACGCCTTGGGGGCAGCCGAGGACATTCACCTCATTGCCGGAAGCAGTTGGAACGAGCTGATTTGCGGGACCAATGCGATCGGCACCGCCCTATCAATCGGCCAACCGGTGCAGATCCATGCAGCAGAGCATTTTTGTGCCGGGATCAAACAGTGGACCTGTTCAGCGACCGTCATCCGGGCCCCCTATGACGGCAAGATCCTGGGCTCGATCGATGTTTCCGGCCTGGGCAAAACATTCAGCCCTTATAGTCTGGCTTTGGCTGTCACCACTGCCGGCCGAATCGAGAGTCAACTGGCCAAATTGGAGCTGGACTTCCGGTATCAATTGCTGGAACGGAGCATGGCGAAAATGTCCAGCGCGACAGACGGCGTGATTATCTGCGATCGTCGCGGCTATCCGATCAAGGCCAACGAACGGGCCGCAACGACGCTGCTCGCGCGGGGCATAGACTTCGATCTCAAAAACACGACCCGCATCCCGACCCTGAGCATGGGGGCATTCGCGCCCCCTACGCGCGTGGGAGCACCCGCACCCGCATCCACACCCGCGCCCGATTGGCTCTGCGCGGACTGGATCGAGCCCATTATCGATGCCGGAGAGCGGATCGGAACATTGTTGACGATTCCAGGCACACCGCAGACCAGCATTTCCTTACACGCTGTCCGCAAGGAAAAAAGCGCAAAAGCGACGACGACCGACATCAGAGGTTTTGCGGACATCGTGGGCAGTAGCGAGGTGTTGGCGCAGGCGGTGCAAAAGGCAAAGCTGCTTGCAAAAACCAATGTGCCGGTGCTATTGCTCGGCGAAACAGGAGTAGGCAAGGAAAACTTTGCGCAAGGAATCCACCGCTGCGCACAGATAGCGGAACATCCATTTGTTGCGCTCAACTGCGGCGGGCTTTCCAAGGATCTCTTGGCGAGCGAACTCTTTGGCCATAGCGAGGGGGCCTTCACCGGATCGCGTCGCGGCGGCATGGTCGGCAAGGTCGAGGCGGCCAATGGCGGCACGCTGTTTCTCGATGAGATCGGCGAAATACCGCTAGAGTTGCAGCCGCACTTTTTGCGGGTCCTGGAAGAAGGGGTCATTTATCGTATCGGCGAAACGACGCCACGAAAAATCAGCTTCAAGCTGATCGCGGCGACCAACAGGGATCTGCGGGAGGAGGTTGCCGAGGGCCGGTTCCGCATGGACCTCTTTTATCGGGTATCGGTGACCAGCATCCGCATTCCGCCGCTACGGGAACGTAAGGAGGATATCGAGCCGCTGGTGGCGCATTTTCTCCGCAAGTTCGGCCAACAGTACGGCGCCGCCCCTAAGCAGATCACGCCGGAAGTCATCACTGCGCTGGAAAACTATCCTTGGCCGGGGAACGTGCGTGAACTGCGTAATGTCGTGGAGAGTATGTTTCTGATGGCCGACGGAGCGTCTTTGGGACTCGATGACCTGCCGTCTGAAATTGGGTTGCCGCTAATGTCCGACGATGGAAAAGTTGATATCCGATCTGCCGCGGCCATGGGAAAACTGGAAGACGCGGAACTGGCGTCCATCCGCGAAACGCTCGAAGCAGACCGAGGTAACCTGACCCTGGTGGCCAAGCATCTCGGCATTGCAAAAAGCACCCTCTACATCAAGCTCAAAAAATATGGCTTGGATCACCTTGTAACCGGCTTCAGAGGTTCAGGTCGTTAGCCTCAGGTCGTTAGCCTCTTCTCATCCAAGTCATTACATTTCCCGATCCGATCGGCAGTGATGCGCTTATTGCTGCGTAGCGTCATGGAAACGGCGACACTAACAACCGCACATCCGATTAAAAATCCGAAAGCGCCGTTATAAGATCCGCTATAAGCCACAATTAAATAACCCATCACGGCTGGCGAGACGACGCCGGCCAGTTGGCTGCCCAAGTTAATAATTCCCGATGCCGACCCCATATTGCTTGAATCGATCATTTTTAATGGCAGCGTCCACAATGCGATGAAGGCAAGTTTCACACAAAATGCCATGACAATCTGACACGCCACCACGATCGGTAAAGCTGAGGTGCTGATCATCACAAACAGACATACTGCTGCGATCGAAACGCTCGCAACCAACAAGTATTTTTCGCGATTTTCAAACCACTTGTCCAGTAACCATCCGCCTATGAGCATGCCGGCGATTCCTGCGAATCCGGGGAGCGAAGATAAAATGCCTGCATGCAGCAAATCCAGTTTTTGGACTTTCAGCATATAGGAAGGCAGCCACGACAAAAATCCCCATATAAGAATATTCACGCCAAAATTGATGACGGAAATCTTCCAGATGTTGCTGTCGCGAAGTAACTCCTTTAGTGATTTTTTGTCGGCCTCATCCTCACAGCTTACATTTCCCTTGGGCCCGCTGAGTGGCTTGATCTTCAGCACATAAAGAATGGATGCAATGATCCCAAATACGGACATCACAATAAACATGCCGCGCCATCCCACCCAGATAATCAAAGGTGCGGCAACGATAGGTGCAATCGCCAGGCTCAAGGGATTTGTCGCCAGCAATACGGATTGGACTCTGGCTCTTTCACTCTTGGGGAAATACTCTGAAACCGCTTTGAAGCTCGCGGTGGGAAAGCTGCCTTCAAAAATCCCGAAGAAGAAGCGAATAACAAATAACGAGACTATCGACCAGGCGAGGCCCGTCAAGGCCGTGAAAATGGTAAACATGACGAGAGAAAATATCATCATTTTTCTCGATCCGATTTTATCGGAGAGCCATCCACCCGGTAGTTGAATGATGGCGTACCCCATAAAAAATACGCTGAGCATCATCCCCAGCCCTACTTCATCCATATGAAATTCTTTCCCGATAAAAGGAAGTGCCATATTGATGAGAAATCGATCCAGATAACTCACGAACCAGCCTACGAAGAGGACGGAAGTAATGACATATTTTTTTGAAATTGAATTCATGGGATTCCTGCCTCGCCCTTGAATAGTATGTAAAGCATTGTCTTCTCCATCCTGAATTTTTTTGTGGACGTTGGTTAATAAATATTTTTATTTTTATATGCTGCAATGCAGGACCAGGCATAAAGCCAGGCCCTGCCAGGGAACTGCCCTGCTCAGTCGAACACGATTGCCGCGCCCGGCGGCGGGCTATAACCAAGGTCGCCGCGCGCAATGACGGCATCGCGGCCACCGTTGGCTGCCAGCAATTCGCCCTGACGCAACTTGACCCTGGCATCAACTTCAACCGGATCGCACATTACTGTGAGATGTTGATGACACTCCTTCAGCACCTCGGCGTAGGCCGGGTCGGCAGCCAGATCGGTCAACTCTTCCGGATCGGCTTTCAGGTCAAATAACTGCGGCGGATAGTTGACGTAAAACACGTATTTGTATTGCTGATGCCGGATCATGAATGCACCGGTGGTTGAACCCATGCCGTGGTATTCCACCAGCACATTGCGCTCGGGCTTGACGCCGGCTACCAGCGCATTGAGCGACACGCCTGGGAACCCCGCCATCAGCCCCTGCTCGACTGCGCCAACGGCCTCCAGGATGAATGGGTAGACATCTACGTGGCTGGTCGGCGTATCGACAACCTTCCCTACAGGGATACCGGGGCCGGCAATAATCAGCGGTACGCTGGCGGCCTCTTCAAACATGCTCGACTTGCCCCACATGCCGCGCGAACCCATGCTATCGCCATGATCGCTGGTATAGATCACTTGCGTATTGTCCGCCAGGCCAGACTCGTTCAACGCATCCAGAACCAGACCGATGTTTTCATCAAGGAAAGAACACAGACCGTAGTAACCGGAAAGCGCTTTCTTCAGTTTCGCCTCATCAAAATAGTCGTCGTAATTGAAGCTGCCGCGATAATCCACCAGCGCCGGATGCATGGGACGCTCGTCATGCGCATACAACTTGGGGCGCGGAAGGTCCTGATCGAAGTATTTGTAATAGTGTTGCGGCGGTGCGGTCAGCGGGAAATGCGGTGCGACGAAGGACACAAACAGAACCCATGGCTTGCCGTTGAATTTGGCCGCCTCTTCACGCAACCAGACCTGTGCTCGCGCGGCGATTTCGCGATCGTAGAATGTGTATTGGCTTTCGCCCGGGCCGGCCAGCTCGGCCATCTTGTAAGCGCCCTTGCGTACCGGCAAATCGCTACGGACCAAGCCCATCAGATCGCCCTTGCCCTCGATGGTATGCATCGGGACAATCTCTTCGGAGAAGCCGTGATCTTCATCGTTCTTGCGAAAATGCAATTTCCCGATCGAGACCACCTGATGACCGCGGTCCCGCAGCTTGTGATGCCAGCTAGGGGTCTCGCCATCGTAGGCGTCGGCATTGTCGGCATGCCCTATTTGGAAAATATATTTGCCGACCGCAAAGGATGCGCGTGCCGGAATGCAAACCGGGCTGGTGCAATACGCGGAATTAAAACGCACGCCGCTGGCGGCGAGCCGATCCAGATTCGGCGTTTCAACAATTGGATGGCCGGCGCATCCGAGCATCTTCGGATTAGGCTCATCCGACATGATGATCAGCAGGTTTTTTCCAGAGTTAGACATGTGGCACCTCGTATTAATATAGAGCTATATAGTTTATAAAAAATAAAATTTTTTTGGCTGGCCATCAGAGTCATTCAAGCTTCCAACTGTCTCTGATCGGCGCAGCCATTTGCTTGCTTAGCGTTGCAGCTTCGTCGCCTGTCCGATCACCGGTTCAGCGGGAATGCCCAACACTCTATGCGTCGGCGGAATCGAAAACTCCTGATAATAAACACAAGCATTTCTTCCCATATGGGCGACCGCCTGCATAAAAATACCCACCGTATTGACCTTCACATCCAATACCTCGGCAATGCCTTTAACGATGGGCATTGCGCGGACAAAATGTTCAACATTCGTAATCGGCACATGCGATTCGTTCACAATCAGCTTCTTGAAATTAACGCCATCGAGCTTGCTTAAAGGGCCTTCGCAAAGCGCCGGCAACAAGCGATGATCAGTATAAAATTGTGAAAAAACCTTAAATTCGTTATTCACATTAATGACCCGATCTATCTTCACTACGCTACCGACCGCTTGTGGAAAGTATTTCATCCACGGGCCCGGCGCTACCGCACGTTCCCGTTTGATTGCCTTGGTATAAATCGGCAGGAAATTCTCGCCTTCATCATCAAAAAAACGACAATGCCACGGATCTTCCAGGCGCAAATTCTTTTTTTCCGCAACGAAGCTTCCGAGTCCGTGCTGGCGAACCACAATGCCTTGCTCAGACAAGTTACGCAAAGCGCGTTGGACTGTTCCAAGACTGAATGGCGTCATCTCCGCCAATTCATCTTCGGTCGGCAACTTCTCGCCGGCTTTCCAGTAACCCGAAGTAATTCCATCGAGCAGTGCGTTGGCCAGAAGAAGGTATTTTGGCAAGCCACTGTTATTGGGCCGCCGAAGCGCTTCGAATACGCTTGAATTATCTGCTGCGCTGACCATAATTTTCCCTAAAAAAGCCTGTATCTACTCAATGCTTGAAGTATACGGAATAGCTTATGCTCAAACCAGTAATTCGCGCTGCCGAAAATCTTCCTGCCACCATTTGTTTTTAAAACTATAGTCCTATATAGTTTTCGATACAAGAAGAATTTTCATCTATTTGTTTAAGAGAAATATCTCGCTGTATCGATAAAGAGCAGCACTATCTGGCTTGCCAAATTTTAAATTGCCATCGGTTTAAACTATAGTACTATATAGTTCTCATCGAAACAACGATGCTTTGGCGTTGTGCTTTTCCGTTGCTTCTTCCTTGCTTTTCCATTGCTCTCCATTTTTGCAGACCAACGCGACGCCCAGAGCGCGCAACAGGAACCGATCATGAATGCCCCGCCCCTATTTCAATTCACCGCAGAGCGCCAGCGCGAAGTCGTAGCGGCATTGCGCGAGATCATGCCGGACCACGCCGTACTGTTTGATGAAGAAGATACCCGGCCTTACGAATGCGACGCGCTGACGGCTTTCCGGCAATTGCCGATGGTGGTGGTCTTGCCGGAAAACGAAAAACAGGTGGCCGCCGCGCTTGAAATCTGCCACCGGCTGCAAGTACCCATTGTGCCGCGCGGCGCCGGTACCGGCCTGTCGGGCGGCGCAACGCCGATCGCCGGCGGCGTGGTGCTGTCGACGGCAAAACTCAACAAGATCATAAAACTCGACCCCTATTCCCGAACTGCGGTGGTGCAGCCGGGCGTACGCAATCTGGCCATCTCCGAAGCCGCGGGAGCGCATGCTTTGTATTACGCGCCCGATCCCTCGTCGCAAATCGCCTGCTCCATCGGCGGCAACGTTGCAGAAAATTCAGGCGGCGTGCATTGCCTGAAATATGGATTGACGGTGCATAACGTGCTGCGTGTGCGCATGGCAACGATAGAAGGCGAGATTGTAGAACTGGGCAGCGGCGCCTTGGATGCCCCCGGGCTCGATCTGCTCGCCGTCTTTATTGGTTCCGAAGGCATGCTGGGCATCGTCACCGAAGTGACGGTCAAACTGGTGCCCAAGCCGCAATTGGCCCGCGTCATCATGGCCTCGTTCGACGACGTGGTAAAGGGCGGCAATGCGGTCGCCGACGTCATCGCCGCAGGCATCATTCCGGCCGGTCTGGAGATGATGGATAAAACCTCGGTGGGTCTGGTCGAACCGTTCGTGAAAGCCGGCTACGATACCGACGCCGAAGCAATTCTCCTGTGTGAATCGGATGGCACGCCGGACGAAGTCGAAGAAGAAATCGGGCGTATGAGCGAGGTGCTGAAGTCCTCCGGCGCGACCGCCATCGCCGTGTCGCAAAGCGAAGCGGAACGCCTTAGATTCTGGTCCGGACGCAAGAATGCGTTCTCGGCCGCCGGCCGCATTTCGCCCGATTACTATTGCATGGACGGCACCATTCCCCGCAAGCGATTGGCCGAAGTGCTCATGCGCATCGAGCAAATGGCAATCAAATACGGCCTGCGCTGCGCCAACGTATTTCATGCCGGCGACGGCAATTTGCATCCGCTGATCATGTTTGATGCTAACCAGGAAAACGAATTCCATCGCGCCGAACTGTTCGGCACCGACATCCTTGAGCTATTCGTGGAAGTCGGCGGCACCATCACCGGCGAACACGGCGTGGGCATCGAAAAAATCAACTCGATGTGCGTCCAGTTTTCGGCGCAGGAGCGAGCGGCATTTTTCGCTGTGAAACGCGCCTTCGACCCCGCTTTTTTGCTCAACCCGGAAAAGGCAATCCCGTCGCTTCATCGATGCGCCGAGTACGGCAAGATGCACGTCAAGCGCGGCGAAATGAAGTTCCCGGATCTCCCCCGTTTTTGAAAAGCACGGTTATGGAACAGACCTTACAACAGTTCAAGCAACGTATTACAGCAGCAAGCGCCAGCAAGGCCCCGCTACGCATTCGTGGCAGCGGCAGCAAGGATTGGTATGGCCAGAAACTGCAAGGCGAACTATTCGACGTCAGCAGCTATAGCGGCATCGTGTCGTACGATCCGACCGAACTGGTGATCACTGCGCGCTGCGGCACGCCACTGGCGGAAATCGAAGCAGCCCTCACGCAGCATCGGCAGATGCTGGCATTCGAACCGCCGCATTTTGGCGCGAATTCGACGCTAGGCGGGATGGTGGCCAGCGGCCTGTCCGGCCCGCGTCGCGCTACGGTTGGCGCGGTACGCGATTTTATGCTGGGTGCAGTGCTAATGGACGGCAACGGCGAGGTACTCAAATTCGGCGGACAAGTGATGAAGAACGTCGCCGGCTATGACGTTTCGCGCTTGCTCGCCGGTTCGCTCGGCACGCTGGGGCTGATACTCGAAGTGTCGTTGAAGGTGTTGCCGAAACCGTTTTCCGAGACCACGCTGCTCTTTGCCATGGAACAGGCCGACGCCATTCGGGCACTGAACACCTGGGGCGGCCAGCCTTTACCGATCTCGGCGAGTACATGGCGTGACGGCGTGCTGCTGGTGCGCTTGTCGGGTGCGGCAACGGCCATCAAGGCGGCCAAACAGAAAATGCAGGGGGAGGAAATCGATGCAGGGCCACTCTGGGCTGATTTGCGCGAGCAGAAAAATGACTTCTTTACCGCAATTTCTCCTGCGCTCGGCCTGTGGCGTCTATCCGTGCCATCGCACACGCCACCGCTCGCGCTGCCCGGCGAACAACTGATCGAATGGGGCGGCGCGCAGCGCTGGCTGAAAATTGATGCCGATGCCGATACAGCAGGCCTGCGCGCCACGGTAGCGCAGGCGGGTGGACACGCCACCTTGTTCCGAGGCCGCCCCCAACACCAACAAACCGATGTCGATGTATTCCATCCGCTCACACCCGCCATTGCCAGAATTCATCGCAATCTCAAAACAGCATTCGATCCGTCCGGCATCTTCAATCCCGGGCGCATGTACAACGAGTTTTAACCATGCAAAA
>JAQGNR010000266.1 GCA_028291765.1 Herbaspirillum sp. | reverse complement strand
ATACTTTGGCAGTTTTCATCGTTGCGGCGAATCCGGATCGGCGAAGAAGTCCGCGTCTCTACCCCGGTCAGCACCGCATCGTTCATCGCAAAGCCGCGCAACTGTTTATCGAAAACCGGCAAGGATTCGCGAATCGCGGTGATCGCGTAATCGGGCAAAGCCGTATTTAAACTCCCGAGACGAACCCCCGGCTTATAGGAAGGCTCGACCGCGCCCAGCACCGTGGACGGCCGGTCAGCCAGAAAATCGCCGACCAGTTGCGCCGGTGCATCGTAATTGGCGCCGCCCAATTCATAAGCGCGCGATTCCTACTGCTGCTGAAAGGCAATCCCGGCCAACGGATGGCCCGGATAATCGGCCGGCGTAATACCGACCACGATCCCGCTATTGGCATTACGCTCGTTACGCGAATATTGACTCATGCCGTTGGTCACCACGCGGCCCGGCTCCGAGGTTGCCGCCACCACGGTGCCGCCCGGGCACATGCAAAAGCTGTATACCGCACGTCCATTTTCGCAATGGTGCACCAGCTTGTAATCGGCCGCGCCCAGAATCGGATGGCCGGCGCTGGCGCCGAAGCGGCAACGGTCGATCAGCGATTGCGGATGTTCGATCCGGAAACCCAGCGAAAACGGCTTGGCTTCGATATACACGCCGCGTTCATGCAACATCTGAAACGTATCGCGCGCGCTATGCCCGATCGCCAGCACCACATGATCGGCGGCGATATATTCACCGCCGGCCAGCATCACGCCGCGCACCTGGCCATCGGCAATATCGATATCCTCGACCTTTTGCTGAAAACGAAACTCGCCGCCCAAGGCCTCGATCGAGGCTCGCATCAGCTCCACCATTTTGACCAGCCGGAACGTCCCGATATGGGGCTTGCTGACGTACAGGATTTCCTCCGGCGCATCGGCCTTGACGAATTCCGTGAGCACCTTGCGACCGTAATGCTTGGGGTCCTTGATCTGGCTATACAACTTACCGTCGGAAAAAGTACCCGCACCGCCTTCGCCGAATTGCACATTCGACTCCGGCTCCAGCGTCCGCTTGCGCCACAGGCCCCAGGTATCTTTAGTCCGTTCGCGCACCGCCTTGCCGCGTTCGAGAATAATCGGCCGAAATCCCATCTGCGCCAGAATCAGACCCGCAAAAATACCGCACGGCCCGGTGCCGATCACCACCGGCCGGCTTTTCAGCTGCGCCGGCGCTTGCGCCACAAATTTATAGTCGACATCGGGCGCCGGCATCACCGTGCGCAGCCCCTGCAGGCGTCGCAATACAGCCGCCTCGTCCCGCACTTCGACATCGAACGAATACGTCAGCACAATGGCCGACTTCTTGCGCGCATCGTAGCTGCGCCGGAAAATCGTGTACCCCAGCAAATCTGCAGCAGGAATCGCCAGCCGTGCCAAAATCGCGGCAGACAGCGCTGTTTCAGGGTGCTCCAGAGGGAGTTGTACTTCGGTCAATCGCAGCATGCGCAGTCAGGGTCGGGGAGCAAGGTTCAAAGGCAAGGTTCAGAGTGAACCAGGGCGCTATTCTACCTCAGCAAAGGCCGGATTCAGCCGCCCTGCCGGGGTTACCGACCTTGCCGGCGTTGCTTGAGTGCAAATCGGGCCGGGTCCAGCAACGCCGCCAGATCGCGCGACAACGGCGCCGGTTCGCCATTCAATTGCGCCGCCAGCAATTCGGCGGCCAACGGCGACCATATCAGCCCGCGCGAACCGTAAGCCAGCAAGCCATACAAACCAGGCAAACGCGGCATATCCTGTAAACGTGTATCGCCGCTGCCGGCCAAACGATCCGGGTCCGGCAACGCCCCCACCAGCGGCAATCGATCGGCGGCAACACAGCGAAAACCGGCACGGCCATCCAGCGCCGCCCAATCCGGCGGCGGCTGCCAATCGGGCAGCATCTGTTGCAGATGGCGGATATTTTCGTGATGATCTTCTGCTCGTAGCGACACATCGGTAGCGTCGCTATAAGTTGCGCCCAGACTGGCGAAGCCGCCGGCGGCAGGCGTCACAGGCGTCAAATAAGCATCGCCGCAGATCGCAAAGGGCAGATCCGCCGCCTGCGCCGGCAAATGCGTCACTTGTCCGCGAATGGCGCTCAACGGCAGATGCGCAGTCTGCGCAAATTGCGTCGCCTGCACACCATTGGCCAAAATGAGCACCGCTGCATGCGCAATGCTCGATCCATCCGCAGCGAGCACGTGCCAATGATCGCCATCATGCATCAGACGCTGCGCCTGACGCTGATAGTTAACCTGCAGACGATCGCCGCAAGCACCCAACATTGCCTCGCACACAGCGGCCGGATGCAACCAGCCGGCCATCGGAAACCACCAGCCGCCGGCCACGCGCTGTCGCAGGCCAATACTGGCTTGCGCGCCATCGAGCCACTGCGCAAAGTCCGCTGGATAAGGCCACGGTGTGCGCTGCTGCGCCGTTGCTGTCAATGCTGCATCGCTGCGCGCCAGTTGCAACACGCCGCAAGCCTGCCCCGGCAAAGTCCGCCCGACACCACCCAGACCATCCCAGATATGCAATGCAAACAAATAAGCGGCCCGCGTCAAACGGGACAAAGGATTATCGTCCTGCGACAACACCGGCATGAAGATACCCGCGGCATTGCCGGAAGCCTGTTGCGCCGGCGCCGCTTGCGCTTCAATCAAGGAGCAACGCCAGCCGCGCACGCTTAATCGATGACAGGCCGCGGCTCCGGCCAGACCGGCGCCGATGACGATTGCATGTTTTTCCTGAACGGCTTGAATAGAAAGGGCATCGCGACGATGGCCATGATGCGCAGCATGCGCATGACGCGGCGCAAACCGCAGCACCCAATAATCGGCGCACGTTTCGGCGTCGACAAAACCGGCTTGCGCGAATTCTTTACCGATGCCGTCGGCCACGCTGGCATCGCAAGCGCGCGTATCGATCGTCAGCATTGCCTGCGGCGCGGCCAAGCGCCCCAACCAACGGATGATCGATGGCGCAATCTCCGCAACATGGCAATAACAGGCATCGAACGCTAAATCCAGTTGCGGCAAACTCGCTGCCAGCGCCCCCGATACCAGCGTCAAAACCAGACGCCCATCAGCCAATACCAAGCGCTGAAACCCCGGCACCGCCGGCAACCAAGCGCTGCTTAACTGCGCCACGAATGCAGCAAACGGCGCATTGGCTTGCGCGCATGCCGGCACGGCTGCATCGATCGCACTGGCCGCAATCCCGGCTTCAGGCCATGCATCGATTACCGCAACATAATGCAAGCACGCCGGTGCATCCGGATCGCTCAGCAATGCATCGGCAACTGGCAATAGACGGTGGCCATTAATGAAATCCAGATCCAGCAAAGTGAAAGAAGAGCGCTTGCGCCAGCGGTCTTGCAATGCGGCGATGGTAGGAATGGTCGGCATATGTTTCTAAAGGCGCATCTATTTTCAGATGATTCATCTGAGTTTTCTGTGGTATCCCTTAAATTTTTCCTCGGAGGTGATCCTTCGATACGGGCTTTGCCCTACTCGGGACGAAAGGGGGTTTGTTGTAGCGCTTAAAAAAACGTTCGATGCCCGCTCTTTGAAGCAACGGCGGTTTTTGTAGCGCTTAAAAAAACCCCCGTTCGTCCTGAGTAGCCGCAACGCGGCGTATCGAAGGATCACCGCAACATGTAAAACTTAAAGGATTTATTTAGGCGCCAAAGCATCGCTTCAAGGCACATAACCAGGAATCCTGCTTTCATCGACCTCATCGATTTGCGATTGATTCATAAATTGCTGCGCATACGGCAGATAAGCTTTAGAGCGGACAAACACATCGAACAGATCCGGATCGATATGATTGCGCTCACGGAATCCGCCCAGAATCTGCAGTGCTTCGCTCAGCGTATTGCCGCGCTTGTAAGGCCGGTCGTTCGCGGTGAGCGCCTCGAAGATATCGGCGATCGCCATGATCCGCGCCGGGATCGACATCTGATCGCCGCGCAAACCTTTCGGATAACCTTTACCGTCCATTTTCTCGTGATGGCCGCCCGCATATTCCGGCACGCGTTGCAAATGCTTGGGCCACGGCAAGGATTCCAGCATCTTGATCGTGACCACAATATGGTTGTTGATAATCTCCCGATCCTTGCCGTTAAGCGTGCCGGCGCGCACCAGCAAATTGGTGACTTCATCGGCGCTCAGCAAAGGCTGCGCCGCACCGTCCGGTCCGCGCCATTGGCGCAACGCAATCTTTGGAATACGTTCCTGCAATTCCGGCGCCATGCCTTCGCTGCCGACATTGGCCAGACGCACAGCGGCGCGGTCATCATCGAGCGCCGCCAGTTCACCGCGATACGCCTGTTCCAACGCACCGAGTTGCGCCGCATCGGGATTGGCGCCCAGCGCCAATTGCTGTCGCAGCAGCTTGATCTCGGCATCGCGTTTCATGATTTCAATCCGCGTATCGACCGTATGCACGCGATCGTAAATCGCCTCCAGCTTGGTCGATTTTTCGACGATATGCACCGGCGTGGCGATCTTGCCGCAATCATGCAGCAACCCGGCCGTCCACAGTTCACGCCGATCCTTATCGGTCATGCTGAACGAAGCGAGCGGCCCTTGCTTCGTCTCATGCGCGGCTTTGGCCAATAACATCGCCAATTCCGGCACGTGTTCGCAATGACGTCCGGTATGGGCCGACTTTTCATCGATCCCCATATTGATCAGTTTAATGAACGATTCGAACAGCGTTTCCAGCCGCACGATCAGCAACTGATTGGTAATCGCAATGGCTGCTTGCGAAGCCAGCGCTTCGATAAAGCGCTGATCGGTTTCTGTAAACGGCTGCACTTCGCCGCTATCGCCATGGCGCGCATTAATCAATTGCAATACGCCGACCAGCTCGCCCTCATGATCTTGCATCGGCACCGTCAGAAACGATTGCGAGTGATATTTGAATTGATCGTCGAAACGACGCATGCCGGAAAAATTGAACGAGGCGGCGCTATAGACATCGGCGATATTGACCGATTTGCGGGTATTGGCGGCATAGGCGGCGACGGCATCCAGATTCGGCTCGCCATCTTCCCGGAACAAAGCCAGCGGCGCGATATCGATTGCGTTGCCGCTTTTGCCGCCCTGATACATCTGCAGCGTATCGTTGATCGAAATGTCGAATGAGAGATGGCGGCCGTCCGGAGTCACGCCGTACAAGGTGCCGCCGTCGGCGCGGGTGATGCTTTTCGCGGTGCGCAGGATACTTTCCAGCAACTGCGGAATATCGCGATTAGCGCTCAACGCGACGCTGAGTTCGGTCAGTTTTTCCAAACGCAGCGCAATGTCGTCGGCGATCAGCTGATCCTGCACAGAACCTGCTTGCGTACTCATCATCGTTACATTCCTCCGGGACGGCCCCCGTTCTTTTATTTGTTGATAGAAGAGTTCATTGATTTAAACAGCTGTATATCTTAACATCGGACGCGGCAGCCGGACATCAAGCATAGGGGAAGTTCCGGCAATACCAAAGCAACACCGACGCAACATCGCGGGACGAAAAAAAACAAACAATATCGATGCATAAACTTGCAAGCGGGCAAATTACGGTTTTTGTAAAAGCTCGAAGAAAGCGCTTTTGAAAACAAATCAGCACAACACAACGGGCATCCGATGAAGGTACGCGTTCTGGGATGTAGCGGCGGCATCGGCGGCATCGGCGGCAATAGCCTGCGCACTACCTGTCTGGCGGTGGATGACGACATCCTGATCGATGCCGGCACGGGTGCGGGCGATCTATCGCTGGAAGAATTGACGCGCATCGATCATGTCTTCATCACCCATTCCCATCTGGATCACATCGCCTGCCTGCCGTTCATTCTCGATAGCGTCGGCGACATGCGCACCAAGCCGCTGATCATGCACGCAACGCTGGAAACCCAGGAAATCATTCGCGCGCATATTTTTAACTGGAAAATATGGCCGGACTTCAGCCAGATCCCGACCCCGGAAAAGCCTTTTTTACGTTTCAAAACCATCTCGGTCGGCATCCCGACCATCCTCGACGGCCGCAGCATTACGGCGCTGCCGGCCAATCACACGGTACCGGCGGTCGGCTATCTGCTCGACAGCGGCAGCGGCAGCCTGGCCTTCAGCGGCGACACTTGCGCCTGCGACGATTTATGGGAAGTACTCAATGTCGTCAATAATCTGCGCTACCTGATTATCGAAGCGGCGTTCCCGAACGACGAGCGCGCCCTGGCGCTGCTATCCAAACATATGTGCCCGAGCCTGCTGATGGAAGGGCTGACCAAACTGCGGCGGCGTACCGAAGTGCACGTCACACACGCCAAGCCCGGTTTATTTACCCGCATCGAGCAAGAGATCCGCGAAAGCACCAACAGCGCATCGCATCATCGGGTTTCGATGCTGGAGCAGAATTACGTGTTTGAGTTTTAGATTCATTCCGGGTTTTCGGTGGGCATCCTTTAAATTTTGCCTCGGAGGTGATCCTTAGATACGGCTTTCAGCCTACTCAGGACGAACGGGTTTTCTTTGAATTTTTCACAAAAACCCGTTCGTCCTGAGTAGGCTGAAAGCCGTATCGAAGGATCACCTCAACAGGTAAAACTTAAAGGAAAAGTACCCACACAAAAACCCATTGCATTACTGCGCCATACAAGCATTCACCTTCGATGCGCCGATGGTCTGACTGCCGTTGCTATTCTGGCTGATAAACGTCGGCATCTTCACCTGCACGCCTTGCGCAGGCGGCACAATGATCGGCGGCGTAGACGGACTCGCCACATAACCGAACTGCCCGACAGCGAACACCTGCGAGCCGCCCGGGTTAGTCAGCACAATCGCTCCCTGCGCCACGTCCACATGCAAGCCATTCGATGGTGTTTGGCCGCTCGCTGTCGGCACCCCGCCGCAATCGTTCTGGCAGAACAGCGCACCGAAATGCGTGCCGCGAATACCGATAGTCGCCGTCGGCGTATTCACCTTGACCGCATCGTGATTACGCTGGCCGGCCAAGCCGGTCACCGCGCGCATGCCGCCCTTGAGCAAACTCAAAACAATATTGTCCTTGGCCGGCGCCACAGCATCGTAGGCATACGCTTCGATGGCCAGTTGCGTTCCGGGACGCAACACGACTTCGCCATCGTCGGAGAATTTGACGCGGGCATAAGTGTCCTGTTCGGTGATCAGGGTATCGCCTTGCATGATTTCCGATTTGACCGCCAGCACACGGTTCACGCCGGATTTGCTTCTGTCTCGCAACAAGCCGGACAAATGCGTCACCGTGCCGGCCACGGAAGAGGGGGCCGGTACAGTGCCGTTGGTTTGTGCGGCCGCATTGCCGCCGATGAACAGCATCGCAAACACCATGCCGAGTGCGCGTAAGGAGAAAATCGTCATTGTTAATTGCGGTCCATGTTAGGTACAGACAGGCAGCGGCTTGTTGGATTTTGCAGTAGTGTCTTTTTTGTCGTCTTTGGTATCGCTGCCGCCGAATTCACCGTCGCTGCCGCCGATGGTTTGATCGGTGCTGGTTTTTGTCTGCGTGGTCGTGGTCATGGCCGCGGTAACCGGAAGCATGGCATCGGTATTATTGTTGTTCTCGTTGTTGGTCGTGTGGGAGATATTCTGATCAAGTGTATTAGTGGCGGAAACCGGCAGCACAATCGGCAGATTGACAGGAGTAAGGTTCGGCGGCGACTTTGCATAAACGTAATTAGAACCAAATACAACCGGATTCGGCGAGCTGAAGGCGGGCGCGTTAGGTCCGTAAATCGCCGCATTCGGAAGCACGGTATTGCCGGCAAACGCCAAATTGCCGCTTACCGTTTGGATCACACCATTCAAGGTCAACACATCGCCGGGCGAACCGGACGTTCCCGCCGCCAGAGTCACGCCATTACCTGCACTGATACCGCCGGCGCCGATGATCAGAGGACTATGCGTAAATAAGTGGACGCTGCCTGCCAATGCGTCGATCAGTCCGACCGTTGTCATCCCGCCGGTGTTTTCGACCGATATGTTGCCGCCGGCATTGTGAATCGATACCAGCTTATTGTTGACCTGAACTAAGTCGGTCGGGAAGTCGGTATTGACCAGTGTGATGTCGCCGGTGCCATTATTGCGGGCGCTGAAATTGGCAACATGATTAGTACCGCAGGTCGCGTTGCCGTTATCCAGCTTGATACCTGTATTGGCGGTTGCCGTCATCGTGCCGGTGACTGTCAAACCGCCGGTTTTGGTACTTTCCTGACTTATCGCACCAGCTGCGTTGACTATCAGATTGCTTGTGTTAACACGTCCGAGCGTCACATTGCCGGCAGTGCTGGTAAAAGTTACCGCACCGTTAACATCCGTACCGTTTATAAAATCGCCATCTTGGTTAGCGGTAGCAATAATGTCGCCACGATTGATAATCGTGGCATTTCCGCCGACCGCATCATTCTCTATATTCCCGGATAACATCAGAACGGTCGATGCATTGGTCAATGCGATATCACCGCCCGATGAATTGAAGGCACTAAGAGCCGAGACATTATTTCCGCTGGAATTAAGCGTGATGCCATTGACCGCATTCACCCTCAGCTGCGCCGTAGTAATACCGGCGCTTGCGTCGGTATTCTGCGTGATCGCCCCGGTGCTGTTGAGCGTAACCGAGCCGGAAGTGGCGGTGACATTATTGACATTAAGATCGCCGGAATTATTCAAGGCAATGTCGCCGGAAACACTGTGCGCCGTGAAACCGCTGATGCTGTTAGTGCCGGACAAATCGATTGTGCCGTCAGCAGTCGCGGAAAGCGCGCCGCCATTAATCACGCCGTAGCTCGAGATTTCGCTGTGGGTGTCTAACGTCGAAATAGCGCCGGCGCTATTGAGTGTGACCGCGCCATTATTATTGATGCCATCCGTTCCGGTACCGGTCGCGGTCACCGACCCAAAAATATTGATGTCATGGGTCGGCCCGGTAGTTGTCAGGCTGACGCTTTTTCCGCTGATGCTCCCGCTGCTATTTACTGCCAATGTGCCTAGCGCACCGATGAAGAGATCGCCGGCGCCGGCATCGATGGAGCCATCGACCGTGAGATTGCCGCCATTAATGCCGAGCGTGCTGCCGCTCAATGCGCCCAAATATCCTATATACAGCGAGGCGGTATCGCTGGTAGCAAAACTGCCATTGATCGTCGTATTGCCATAAAGCTGCAGCGTACTGGTTCCGCTGGCGCTCAAACTACCATTGACCGTTGCGTCACTATTAAGCGTCAGCACACCGGTTCCGCTGGCGCTCAAACTACCGTTGACCGTTGCGATACCAGCCACTGCCAGCGAACCATTCGAAACATCAAGTCCGCCGGAAGCGATGGTAAGCGCTTGGATGGCAGAGTCAACCGCTGTCGCATGCGTCACGGTGTTGCCTGAACCCGTGTCGATATACACATCGGCGCTGGAGAGAGGCACGAAGCCGCTGAACCAGTTGCCGTCAGTACTCCAGTCCAAGCCTTGCGCGCCGGTAAAATAGTTGGAGCCTGCCGGCGCATACGCGAGGCTGATGTCATGGCCGGAGACGCTTATCGGCAGCAGGTAGTTGGGAAACAAATTGCCCGCCATGGGCAAGCCGTTTATCACAGTGAATGCGCCTGTCCGGGTGCCGCCATAATTGACTATGGCCACCTTATCGCCAGGTAGTCCGGCGTACTCCCCGCTAGAACTGATATTCAATGTGCCAGCCAAACTCACATTACCCGTTACCTTAAGCTGATCGGATTGGAGCGCGCTGCTGGCGATCCGATTGACCTTGACTTGCAACCGGCCGCCACCGTTTTGCTGATAATTCCCACCGATAATTAAACTGTTTCCAGCCGTAAATCCTTCACCGGTACTGATCTGTATCACACCGTCATTGATCAGCGTGCTGTCCCCGGTTACGCCCGTAAAATTAATCGTGCCAGTGCCTGCAATCGTGCCGCAACCCGTGTTGTGCAGATCGCTGGAAAAGCTCGCTGTTCCGCCGTTGACAGACAGCATGCTGAAGTTGTCGAATGACGCAGAACTCACTGTCAGGTTGCCGCCTGATGTTGTGATACCGCCGTTGCTGGTAATAGCAGCATCCTGCGCTGTCAGAGTGATGTTGCCAGTGGCGCTGCCGTTATTGATAGTGTGTAAGGTCAGTTGCGTGCCGCTGGTGGCGAAAGAAATATCCCCGCTGGCAGTATTATTCGCAGCAAAGGTGCCGACCGCATTAGTAGCATTATTAAGCGTGATCCCATTAGCCGCCGTCACGTTCAACGACACCGCCGAAATATTGGCGCTTTGCGTAATTTTCCCGCTCGTTGCCGTTATGCCGACTGCGGCAGCGCTAATAGCGCCAAGTGAAATATTGCCGGTATTGAGCAGATTAATGTGACCAGTACTGCTTTGCGCGGCGAAACTACCGACGCTGTTGCTGCTAGTCAGATCAATATTGCTGTAGGCAGTCGCATTTAGTCCAGCGGCAGTAATAACGCCGCCGCTCTGTAGGATGTTGTTGCTGCTAGTAATAGTAACCGTACCACCGACACCGGTCGCCGTCAGATTGCCGCCGAGGATGACATCGGAGGCTACTTGCGTATTCAGCCTGATGTTCTGCGCGGCAATGATATTGCCGACCGTCAGGCTGCCTAATGTGTCTAAACTGACCGCGCCGGTGGCGCTAATCGTGCCAGTCGTCGACAGCGCGCTCAGTCTATTAGAAATCGTTATATTGCCATTGAGATTGACGACAGAGCCCAGCGACAAGTCTGTCGGACTGCGATTGGTGAAAACGATGTCTCCGGCACCATTACGCGCGTTGAAAGATTGCACATTATTACTCGTATCGGCCAGTGCAATTCCTGTTCCGGCAAAGACGCTCAGGCCATTGCCGATGATTGTGCCGGCTGTTGTTTGCGTAACGCTGCCGCCTGCGTCGAGCACCAAATTCATCCCGGTACTACCGCCATCGATGATGCTGGTAATGATGATGTTGTTTGCTGCATTCAATGTCAATGTCGCAAAGCTTCCGGTGCTTTCGATGATCGAGGCGCTGACCGTGATATTACCCAACTGTCCCTGTGTGCTGACGTCTGCGCCGGTCGAGATGGTGACATTCGTGCCGGCTTCCAGCAGGGTGGTAATCGTCGACGGATCAATCTGCGCACTATCGCCGACTGCAGTAATTGCCCCACCGCTGGTCGTCACGCCCGTTGACGCTCCACTAATAATTTCAACGTCACTAGGATCGATAAACCACGTACCGCCCGGCCCCACGCGCGGCACATATTGCACCGACAACACAGTCTTGCCCGACGTATCGACATACCCGCCATTACCCGCACTACCCAGCGCCGAAACATCGCCGTCAATATTGGCCACCTGATCCGAATACAACTGCACATTGCCGCCAGTGATGCCGTCCGCATTGATCTTCGATGTCGCATCGGTCGTCAATTGCTTGGTCGCCCGCAGGAAGATCCGGCCGCCTTGCTTCTCCACGCTGCTCGCATTAATGATGCCGCTGTTGTCGATCAGCGCAGCGCCGATACCTATGGTGCCTGCGGACGCAATGATCTGGCCCAGATTAGTCACCTTGCCGTCGATGCCGCCCACATTGATCGTTACGCCGGGCAGACTGGTATCGACTAACTGAACACTACTGCCTGCGGCCAGCAACACTTCGCCGTCCGGCGAGGTGATGATGCCGGCGTTCTTGACATTAGCGCCGATCAGATAAACGCTGCCGCCATCGGCGCTCGTGATCGCGCCCCTGTTGGTGACATTGCCGATGGTCTTGCCCGTATCGGCCGCAAAATTCATTTTGCCGGCCAGGAAATCAGCATCGCTGATATTCAAGGTACTGGCAGTAAAACTCGCCACGTCAATCTTGCCTGTCTTACCGACCAGAATGCCGGCTGCGTTGATCAGGAAAATCTTGCCGTTGGCTGTGAGACTGCCCATGATGATCGACGGATCGTTACCGATCACGCGATTCAATGCCACCGAATTGGCATTGTTCTGCAAAAAATTCACACCGGCGCTGGAGCCGATCGAAAAACTCTGCCAGTCGATAATCGCTTTATCGCTGGTCTGCTTAACCGTCATTTGATTACCGGCCTGCGTGATGCTTGCGGCCCCGGATTGCACCGGGTTTTGAGACACCGGCGTCGGCAAGGTGTTAACCGGCAGGGTATTGGCAACGCCGGCATGCGCCGGCGCCATCAATACCGCTGCAGCCATCGCGCCTATGCCGATGGCGCGCGTCAAGCCGCCAAACAAATTCTGCCACGACCGCCGCAACATCCTGCACAACAACGCCGACAGCCGCCGTTGCGGCCGCTGCATCAACACCATCTTGCGTCCGCGCCAATACACCGTCACCGATTGCAGTTGCTGCGGTTGATCCGCTTTCACCGTAACCGGTTTCGACAATGCAGCAGCAGCTACTTCTGCAAACGGAGACACAAGCGATGTTTTCATTTTAGAACCCCAATACGGCGCTGATATGCGCCCGCCAATTGCCCCGCTGCTCGTTAGCAGCAGTGCCTGCATCCTGCACTCTGGCCATGTCGGCGCGCAGGTTGAAATCCTTGCCGGCCTGATAGCGCGCGCCAAAGCCGGCACTGGCGACATTGACGACCGCCGGTGTGGCGCCGCCGCCGAGATGGCTGTTAAAGCCGGTGCCGATGTCATAAAACGCCAACAGCCGCAGATTGCCCGGCAAATGCGTTTTAGCCGCCAGTTCCGGTGTATACATTTCCGCATTGCCGATCACGCCGCTATCGGCCGCGACCGCGCGTTCATCGAAACCGCGCACCGCCGTCGCGCCGACCAGCCCCAGCTGTTCGCTGGAAACCAAAGCATCCGGCGCATATTGCGCAGTGCCGGCCAGCCGCACTTGCCAGTCGTTCGAAAAAACTTTGAAGTAGGTGCCGCCGCCGCGCAGAATCATGAAGTTATCGCTCGAATGACGATTGCCGGGGGTCAGGAAAGAGTAGCGATCGTTTTCCGTGTTGTTGCCGTTGATGTCCTGATTTTGATGACTGGCGCCGATGCCCCAGTTCACCGCCAGTCCGATGTTGTAATCGATCTGCTGGCCCATGCCCACTTGCGATCCCATATAGGTCGCGCTAATGGGACGGGTGGTGTAGGCGGTACATGCGGAAACCGAGGTGAGGGCGATGCCGTCCAGCGTGCAGCTCGAATCGATATGTTTATAGTCGATGCCGTACACGATCTTGGAAGTGTTTTCGCCCACGCGCGGCAAGTAATGATTCCAGCGCAAACCGGCGACATCGCCCTTGCCGATAATGCCGAGCTGGCTGCCCAGTGTCGGCGAGCTGTTCGGTGTATTCACGCTGGATTTGCCATAGACGAAATCCAGGCTGTCGCCATACGCATACAGCGGTATCCGGTAACCGAGCGAATACAGATTGATGGACACGCCGCCCGGATGATCCGGTGCAGTGGTATAGGCCAGCGTGGCGACATGATCGCGATTGAAGAGATTATTTTCTTGCCAGGCAATGCCGGTGCGCCAGCGGCCGGTCGCCGAAGTGCCGGTGTTGTCGATGGTGGTGAAAATGCGGCGCGGGTTGCTGTCCTGGACGGTGACCTTGGCATCGATCTGGCCTTCGATCGGCGATACGCCCAAACTCACGGCAACCTGCTTGGCGGCATTATCGTTGACCAGTTGAATCGCAGCCGAAACGTCGCGCAGATTCGGCGGCTCGCCGATTTTCAGCGGCCGCAGACTGTTCAGAATATTGTCGTTATCGAAGTATTGATTGCCGGTGATCTCGATATTGCCGAGCACGCTTTCAATGACCGTGATGTGCACCACGCCGCTGGTTAATTCCTGCTCGGGAACAAACACCTGCACCGTGCTGAAACCGGCGCCGTGATATTCGGCTTCCAGTGCCTCCAGCGCTCTTTGAATATCGCCGTAGACGCGATTCGGGCCGGAAAAGGGCGCGACCAGCTGCTCCACCTTGGCGGCAGGCAATATTGTATTGCCGTCCACCTGAAAACGATCGATGTTAAAACGGTCGTCCTCTTGTGCATGCAGAGCAAAAGGGATTACCGCCGTGAGCAACGCAGAGGCACGCAACACGCTGGTCAACAGAGTATAGGTAAAAACAATACGCTTCATTGCAGCCCACATTTTTATTGTAGAAATCCGTCGTATGGCGACGTGCAACGTGCCACTGCGACGGATTTATTTTTGTGAACTGTAACGCTCAAATGGCATATGCCATCATGAGATGCATATGCCATTTGAATATCACAATCCCCCTGGATTGTTCTAATGTAATATTTTGCAATCTTACTGTATAAATTCCCTCAGAGAACTTCTTGGAGGCGGTGTTTACGCTACCGGCATCAAATATTTTTCTCATTAAGCATTTATATTTTCCATGCGGCAATTTCCTTGCTGCCTCGCATTGTTTTGGTGCGATTTCCTTTGCGCAAAATGTCTATTTAGTATCAAAAGTGGTTACGCCATCCCAATCCGGCGGCGGCGGTTCTTTCCGGAATACCGCAATGCGCGCCAGATACAGCGCATAAACCGCCTCCTTGCTTTCCTGCTGCAACGACAGGATTTCCTGTTCCGCCGCATCCCATTGCTGCTCGCGTACTAATTGCAATGCACGATGCCAGCGCGCCAGCGCATCGCGCTGCGCATCGGTGAGCGCAATGTCGAGATCGATCGGCTGGAAAATCGGCACCGGTTCGTTCTTGCCTTTGACGCGCACTTTATCCAGTTCGCGATAAGCGTATTCGGGCGCAGCATCGCGCGTCATCACACCGACCAGCACGCCCACGCCGTAGACTTTCGTAATCGATTCCAGCCGCGACGACAGATTCACCGCATCACCCATCACCGTGTAAGCGCGCCGTATTTTCGAGCCCATGTCGCCCACGCGCATCATGCCGGTATTGAGGCCGATGCCGATGTGCAAAGGCGGCCAGTTGCGTTTGACGAAATCGGCATTGAGCGCGATCACGCTGCGCTGCATTTGCAATGCAGTAGCCACCGCCAGCGAGGCGTGGTTCGGCAAGCGCATCGGCGCACCCCAGAACGCCATCACGGCGTCGCCGATATATTTATCCAGCGTGCCGCGATTGCCGCGGATATCTTCCGACATCGCGGTCAGATAAGCATTGATGTATTCGCGCAATTCGTTCGGTTCCAGGCTTTCGGAAATGGTAGTGAAGCCGCGCACATCGGAAAACATCACCGTCAGTTCGCGGCTCTCGCCTTCCATGCTGTAGCTGGCCGGATTGGCGGCCATTTCAGCCACCAGTTCCGGCGCCACATATTCACCGAACAGATTGACCATCGCGCGCCGCTGCCGATGTTCGAATAGATAACCCCAGGCCAGATTGAAGATAAACAGCGCGACGATCAGTATCAGCGCGGCTGCCAACGGCAGCACCAGATTGGCGGCGTTATATAACCAGAAATTGAAACCCGCCGTGGCCGCCAGCGCCGCAACCGTCAGCACCATGGCATACAAGGGCGCGAGCAAAGGCAGGATGATGCCAAGCAGCAGGCCGAGAACCAGAATCTGGAGCAAATTGAAACCCAGCGCAAATTCAGGGCGCTGCTTGAAATCGTTATCCAGAATCGAGGCAATCACGTTGGCGTGTATTTCCACCCCCGGATAATTCGGGCTCACCGGTGTCGATCGCAAATCGTACAAACCCGGCACGGTGGTGCCGATCAGGACAATCGCGTTGTTCAACCAGGCAGGCGGCGTGCGACCCTTGAGGACATCGACTGCGGACACATAACGGAACGCACCGCCTTCGGCGCCGCCGAGGCCGCGATAGGTAATGAGCGCCGTCAATTGACGTTCGACCGGAATCGCGGTCGGCCGCGGCAGGGTGTTGAGACGCAGCGAATCCAATGCGCCGTATTCACGCAACTGCTCTTGCGTCATCACCGCATCCTGCTGCAGAAAGATCGGCTTGACTTTGGTCGCGCCCAAGGCGACCCGGGCGCTGGCCAAAGCCAGCGATTCGTAATAGCCATCGCCGTAACGGGCCAGCAGCGGCACGGAACGGATCACGCCATCGGCGTCGAGTATCGGATTGAAAAAACCGGCGGAGCGCGCCGAGGCTTGCAGCTGCGGCAGATTGGCGCCGTAGGCGCTCCATTCGGTCGCCTCCAGCGGGCGTCCGCCCAGATCGGCGGCAGTGAATGCCGGCGGCGGCAATTGCCCTTTGGCGATTGCCTGCGCTTCATTGGACAAGTTATAGCCCATCACGATCGGACGATCTTTCATCGCCGCGGCCATGCGCGCATCGAAATCGAGCGACGCTTTCAACGAGCGCAGTTTTTCACCGAACTGCGGATCGCCCTTGAACTCGTGATCCGCCAGCCGCGCCATGGTGGGATAACCGGAACTGGTATCGGGTTCGGCAAACAAGACGTCGAAGGCCACCGTGCGCGCCTTGTAGCGGGTATTCAATTGCTCGACCATGGTGGCGATGACATCCCGGCTCCACGGCCAGCGCCCGACTTCGGCCAGGCTTTTTTCATCGATATCGACGATCACAATGCGCGGATCGAGCTTCACCTGCGGCAGCCGCATGCGCATATCGTACAAAAACAGATCGATGCGATCGACGATCGCGCCGGGCACAATCCCGATCGCCTGGACCGCCGCCAGTACCGTCAATACCAACGCCAATAGCCAGCGCGCCCCATGTTTGGCAAATACGCGTCGCATGACTTCCCCATTTATTGTTTGAAATTAGCGGCGATCATGCCATCGCTTTTTTGTTATCACAACAAGAGTTGTTAAATGAAATGGCAATACTTTCCTCTATTTACAGTTGACAACAAACGAGCTGCTTGCAAGCAGCTTTGATTTTCGCTATTATCATTAGCCATAGAATCATTAGCCAGCTATGCATAAGCATGCTATCTGAGTATTACGTATAGGCAATATTTATGAGCAATATCGAAGAGCGTTTTTCACACGCTTTACACACCACGGCGCGCAGTTGGCGTCAGGCGCTGGACTGCCGCATGAAGGATCTCGGCATCAGTCAGGCCGGCTGGATGACCATTGCGCTGATCGCCAAATCGCAGCGGCCGATGTCGCAGATCGAACTGGCTAATGCGCAGGGCATCGAGGGGCCGAGCATGGTAGCGATGCTGGACCGGCTGATGAAATGCGGACTGATCGTGCGCGAACCGTCGCCTACCGACCGCCGCATCAAGCTGGTCCTCCTGACCGAAGCCGGCGCCGCCTTGTACGCCAAAGTCATCACCAAAGCGGCGGTGTTCCGCAAAGAATTACTGATCGATATCGATCCTGAGAAATTGCGCGTGGCCACCGAGCTGCTGGAGCAATTGCAACATCTGCTGGAGCGGGCCGAGTGAGCACCGATACCCCGGCCGCTGCCGGCGCCGATGGAATAAGCCCCACCACCGCCCCGCCAGCCATCAACCGCACCATGATCACATGGGCGATCATGCTGGCGACCATCATGCAAACGCTCGACAGCACCATCGCCAACGTCGCCCTGCCGCATATGCAGGGCAGCCTATCGGCGTCGCAGGATCAGATTACCTGGGTGCTGACCTCCTACATTGTGGCCGCCGCCATCGCCACCCCGCTCAGCGGCTGGCTGTGCGATCGCTATAGCGTGCGCAACATTTTCCTGACATCGATTTTCGGTTTCACGGTGGCCTCGGCGCTGTGCGGCATTTCGGTAACGCTGGGCGAAATCGTCGGTGCGCGGCTGTTGCAAGGCGTTTTCGGCGCGGCGCTGGTGCCCTTGTCGCAGGCCATTTTGCTGGATATCAATCCACGCGAAAAACAGGGTTCGGCGATGGCGATCTGGGGCATGGGCGTGATGGTCGGCCCGATCCTCGGCCCGACGCTGGGCGGCTGGCTGACCGATAGCTATAACTGGCGCTGGGTGTTTTTCATCAATTTGCCGATCGGCGTGGCGGCGTTTTACGGCGTCCTGAAATATATCCGCAACGCCCCCGGCTCACGCGCCATGCGTTTCGATATATTCGGCTTTTGCACCTTGAGCGTGGCCATCGGCTCGCTGCAATTGCTGCTCGATCGCGGCAGCGAGAACGACTGGTTCGGTTCCACCGAAACCTGGATCGAAGCCATCGTATTTACCTTCAGCGCTCTGTACTTCATCGCGCATACCGCTTTCTCGCCGGCCGGCAAATCCTTCCTCAATTACCGGCTGCTGAAAAACCGGAATTACGTCTTCGGCCTGTTATTCATTTTCATTGTCGGCGCCGTGTTGTACGCCACCCGCGCGCTGACGCCGCCGATGCTGCAGAACCTGATGGATTATCCGGTCGCCACCACGGGGCTGGTCACCGCGCCGAGCGGCATCGGCACCATGATTGCGATGCTCATCGCCGGGCGCATGGTGGGCAAAGTCGATGTGCGCCTGCTGTTGCTGACCGGATTTTTGGTTGCGGCCTTTTCCTTGTGGCAGATGAGCCGCTATACGCTGGTGCTGGGCGTGCCGGATATTGTCTGGCCGGGTCTGATCCAGGGCGTCGGCCTGGGATTGATCTTCGTACCATTAAGCGCCGCTACTTTCGCCACGCTGGAGCCGGCCATGCGCGCTGAAGGCACGGCGATCTTCAGTCTGGTGCGCAATATCGGCAGCAGTATCGGTATTTCGTTGGTGCAAACGCTGCTGGTGCGCAATACCCAGGTGGCCCATGCCTCGCTGGTCGAAAAAATAAGCAACGCCAATTCTGCGCTGCAGGATGCGGCGGTGCGCTCGGTCTACAACCTCGATCTCGGCGCCGGCGCGGCTGCGCTGAATAACGAAATCACGCGGCAGGCATCAATGATCGCGTATGTCGATGACTTCTGGCTGATGCTGATCTTGACGCTGGCCGTGATCCCGCTGCTGCTGCTGGTCAGCCCGGCGTCGAAGGGCCGCAAAGTGGAGGTCGATCATGCTGCGATGGAGTAAAGCAATGTCCAGTTCCGTTTCATTGAAGAAAAAATTTATGCCCCGTTTTCTTGCAAGCCGTTTTTCCCTTGGGTCCGTCTGTGCAGCCTTATTCACCGCCGGCCTGATCGGTTGTGCGCCGATGCCGCCGGCGCAAGAAGCGCTGCCGCAGCGCGATCTGGCCAGCGCGCAATTATCGTCATCGATCAAATTGGCGCGTGACGGCTGGCCCGATGCGCAATGGTGGAGCAGCTACAACGATGCGCAATTGAATGCGCTGATGACACAAGCGCTGCATGATGCGCCGAGCTTGCAGACGGCGGCCACCCGCATCGGCGCCGCGCATGCAGCGTTGCAGGAACAGAAGGCTGTGGGAGGCTTCAATGTCGATCTCAAAGCCAGCGCCAACCGTCAGCGCTATTCCGCCACCGGCCTGTTCCCGGCGCCGATCGGCGGCAGTATTTACAACGAAGCGACGGTGCAATTAGGCGGCACTTACGATTTCGATTGGTGGGGGCAGCACCGCGCGCAGATTGCAGCGGCCTTAGGCGAAGTCAACGCACGCCAGGCCGATTACGCCCAGGCCGAACGCAGCTTGAGCGCAGCCGTCGCGCAGAGTTATTTCTGGCTGCAGGACGACTGGGCATTGCTGGCCAATTTGCAGCAGCTCACCGATGCGCGGCGCGCCTTGCTGGACGATGCCAAACGCCGCATCGCGCAGGGTGTGGCGTCGATCAATATACAGCGCCACGCCGAAGCTGCGCTGGCCGAAGCGCAACGCCAAAGCGCCGATGTCCAGGCGCAGGCCGACCGCGAACGGGAAGCCTTGCGCGCCCTGCTCGGCGCCGACAATAACGCACTCGCCACGCTCACGCCACGGCCCTTGCCGGACACGGCGGCTGCATTGCCATCATCGCTGGGAATCGAATTGCTGGCGCGCCGCCCCGATCTGCAAGCGGCGCGCTGGCGCGTACAAGCCTCGCTGAGCCGGATCGATGCGGCGCAGGCGGCGTTCTATCCATCGATTAATCTGACCGCCCTGTTTGGGCAAGACAGCCTATCGCTGGGCAATCTGATGAAGGCCGGCAGCCGCACCTTCTTTATCGGGCCTGCGCTGGACCTGCCGATATTCGACAGTGGCCGCTTGCAGGCGCACCTGGGCAGCGAGCGTAATTCACGCGATGCCATGATTGCCGATTACAACCAGGCCATCGTCAATGCGGTGCGCGAAGTTGCGCAGGCAGGTGTCAGCCTGCAAGGACTGGCGCGCGAGCAGGAGCAGCAATCGCAAATCACGCAAGCCGATCTGGCGCTGCTCGATGGTGCGCAACAGCGCTTGCGCGCGGGCATCGCCGAGCGCGCCGATGTGCTCAATGCGCAAGCACAGGTACTGCAGGAAAAGGACGCGGCGCTGCAACTGCAGGGCCAGCAACTGAGCACGGAAATCGCGCTCATCAAGGCGCTCGGCGGCGGCTACCGGCATGCGCCGGAGTCGGCTCCGCTGTCGGCCCCGCCATCAAAACTTTAACCCTTTTTGTTTTACCTCAATCATGACTACCGACTCTCAAGCAACCGCTCAACGCAGCAAACGCAGATTCGCTCTGTTCGGCATTACGCTCCTGCTCATCATCGGCGCGATTGCCTATACGCTCTATTACGTGCTCGTCCTGTCGCAGAGTGAAAACACGGACAACGCCTATGTCGGCGGCAATCTGGTCACGCTGACCTCGCAGGTCACCGGCAACGTGCAGCAGATCCGCGCCGATGAAACGCAACTGGTGCAAGCCGGCGCCGAAGTAGTGGCGCTCGATCCGGCCGACGCGCAAATCACGCTGCGCCAGGCTGAAGCGCGTCTGGGCAGCGCCGTGCGTGCACAACGGCAGCTATACGCCGATGTCGGCCGCTACGATGCGCTGGTGGCGCAACGACAGCTTGCCGTGACCCGCGCCGCCGACGACTTG
>JAQGNR010000265.1 GCA_028291765.1 Herbaspirillum sp. | reverse complement strand
CAGCCCGACCGTCACGCCCGAACTGCCAAGCGCTTTTGTCACACCCAGAATCAGATGGCGGAAGGCGCTTCCGACCGGCCCTTTGCCATCGATACAGCCATTCACGGCGAAGCCCTGATTAGGACCGCAAGCGGTGCCGGTAAGGGTATCGACGCTGCCCAGATATTTGCCCTGTTTGCCATACGTGTAATAGCCCAGCGAGCCGGTAAAGTTGACGTCGTAAGGCAGCGTATGGGTGTAATTCAAGGTCCAGTAGGTATCGCCCTTGTTACCCCACACCACGTCTTGCAGCAACGTTTGCGCATTCAGGGCGAAGTCGCCGTAACTGATGCCCAGCTTGGTTTCCAATGCGTTCGAATGCGCGCTGTTCAGATAGACATAGCCGGTCATGCCGATCACATAGCCGAAGTCGCCCAGTTTGCCGTTGTAGCCGCCGTACAGATCATTCTCTACCGATTTATCCTTCTGGAAATCGGTGATACTGCGGTCCGAGTATGAGTTGCCCAACTGCTTGTACGAATAATTGATCATCGAACCCCAATAGCCCAGATACACGCCCGAAGGATCAATCCAGTCGACACCCCATTGCAGCACAGGCTTGTCGGCTTCCGGCGCATCGGCGCCGGCATTGCCGAGCGGCGCGCCCGGGCCGTAAGTCGAGGTGATGCCGCGCAAAATATAATGACTCACCAGATCAATGTGACCGGTGAAAGGCGACGGCGGCGGCGCAGCATCGGCCGCAGGCGCAAGCGCCTCCTGCGCCATTGCTGCGGAACCGGACAAACCCAGCAAGGCGCTACCAACTACGAATAAACAAGCACGTTTCAACTTCATGACATTCCCCTTTTCGAACGTTAAAAAACCAGCTCCGATAGACCAACTCCCCGTTAACTTCTGCGCCTGCAATTTCATCAAACGCTTTCCAACATCTTCAATTCAAATAGTTGCGCCAGCTTCCCAGATGCGTGATTTCAATCGCACCGGCGCCGGCGGCGGCAATGGCCTCGCAAAGAAAACCCTGCACCGTAGCGCCGTCGGCCAGCAGCACGGTGCCGATGCCCAGCGGCGCCGCAATCGCGGCCACGAAAGCGCCGTAGCCGGCCAGTGGCATGCGCCAGACTTCCAGTTCGATCGCCGCACCGCCGTGCTCGCTGCGCACCATGCCGGGACGCTTGGGCGCGTCGCCGGGCAATGCGTAAAAGCGGTACACCGGCGCCGATGCGGTGCGCTTCAGCAAATGCGCGCCGCGCGAAGTCAATTGGCCGTTCAACGGCAAGCCGCTCATGTGTGCACCGCAAACGGCGATGTCGATATAAGCGGATTCGGCTGCCGGCAGCGCGGCCTTGCTGCGTTCTTCAACAGCGCTTACCGCACGCAAGGCCAAGCCGGTCGCGCCCACCGTTTGCGATGTCTGTTGATGCAGACGGCCCGCCAGCGCAAGCAAACGCTGCTCACTGAACGCCTGCGCAAAAAGAGTGACGCCGAACGGCAGGCCGTCTTGCTGAAATCCGGCCGGCACCGCCACCGCCGACAGATCCAGCAGATTCACGAAGTTGGTGTAATAGCCCATATTTGAATTGAGCCGGACCGGATCGTTTTGCACTTGCTCCACCGTATAAGTGGTGCCGGCCGTCGGCGTGATCATCAGATCGCATTGCTGCCATGCCTTGGCCGCCTCGCGCCGCAAAGCCTGTAAACGATATTGGGCCTGGAACGCAGCAACCGCGTCGATGCTGCGCGCCGGGCCGATGATCTGACGCGTGACCGGAAACAATGCCTCCGGTTGCGCTTCGATAAAATCGGCGATGGCGGCGTAGCGTTCGGCCACCCAAGGCCCTTCGTAGAGCAGGCGCGCGGTTTGCAGGAACGGCGTGAAATCGATTTCCACCGGCGTGCCGCCCAGCTTGCGCAAGGCGTCGCAGGCAGCGGCGAAGCAGGCCGGCCCAAAGGCATTGCCGAAATATTCCAGATCGCGCGCGGCCGGCACGCCGAAGCGGAAACCGTCGGCGCCGGCTTTTTCATCGAACGGCAGCGGCAGCGCCGACACCGCTGGCACTGAGCGCGAATAGGCATCGGCCGCATCGTATGCCGCCGCCACCGCCAGCACATCGGCGGCGTCGGCCGCGGTCAGCGCAAAAATGGAGATGCAATCCAGCGTTTTGCAGGCCGGCACCAAGCCGCGATTGGACAACATGCCCAGCGTCGGTTTCAGGCCGACCAGATTATTCAACATGGCCGGCACCCGTCCCGAGCCGGCGGTATCGGTACCCAGGCTGAAGCTGGCCAGACCCAGCGCCACCGCGACTGCCGAGCCGGAGCTGGAGCCGCCGGAAATATAGGCCGGATCGAGCGCATTGCGCGCCGCGCCGTAGGGCGAGCGGGTGCCCACCAGACCGGTGGCGAATTGATCGAGATTGGTTTTTCCGAGCGGGATTGCGCCGGCATCGATCAGGCGCTGCACCACCGCCGCGTGTTGCGCCGGTGCATAGGCATAAGCAGGGCAGCCGGCGGTGGTCGGCGCGCCGGCCAGATCGATGTTGTCCTTGATCGCAAACGGGATGCCATAGAGCGGCAAGCCGGCCGGATCTTGCGCGGCCAGCCGCTCGGCATACGACAGCAACGCGGCCCGGTCGAGACGGTGAATCCAGATGTGATGACTGTCCGGCGCTTCCAGGAAGGGCAGTAATTGCTCGATCAACGCACGCGGCGTCAGCGTTTTATCCAGGTATTGCCGGCGCAAAAACGGCAGCGATAAATTCAGCGGCGATACGGTTTTCAATGCCTTCATTGTGGTGCCTCCATCAACTGTTTCAACACCGCCACATGCTGGCCGCCGCTCACCGGCGTGCCTTCGCCGACCAGCCATTCGACCATCGTCCCCGCGCATGGCGCATGCAGTGTAATTTCCATCTTCATCGATTCCAGAATCGCCAGGCTGTCGCCTTCCTGCACCGCTTGCCCCGGCTGCGCCAGCACGCGCCAAACGCTTCCCGGCACGCTGGCCGACAGGTAACGGCTGCCGGCCGGCAACTCGGCCTGGATCGATGCCGACGGCGCGGCTTCTTCGCCGCGCCAGTCGGCCTGGCCGCTGCTGCGCCAGCGTTCGCGCTCCGCCTCGAAAGCGGTTTGCTGACGATGCTTGAATGCCGCGATCGGCGCCGCTTCCTTGCGCAGGAAGCGGTTGTAATCGGCCAGCGAAAATTGCGTTTCTTCAATCTCGATATTGAATCTGCCGAGCGGGAAATCGCGGCGATGCGCCAGCAATTGTTCTTCGCTGACTTCGTGGAAACGGATCTGATCGAAGAAGCGCAGCAGCCATGGCTTGCCGTCGCGAAAGCTGGCGGTCTGCCGGTAACGATTCCACATCTGTACGGTGCGCCCGACGAATTGATAACCGCCCGGCCCCTCCATGCCGTAAACACAGAGATAAGCGCCACCGATGCCGACCGCGTTTTCCGGGGTCCAGGTACGCGCCGGATTGTATTTGGTGCTCACCAGCCGGTGCCGCGGATCGATCGGCGTGGCCACCGGCGCGCCCAGATAAACGTCGCCCAGGCCCAGCACCATATAGCTGGCGTTGAACAACACATCGTAGACATCCTTGGCCGCATCGAGCCCATTGATGCGGCGGATGAACTCGATATTGCTCGGACACCAGGGCGCATCGGGGCGCACGGTGGTCTGGTATTTTTCGATCGCCAGCCGGGTCTGCGTATCGTTCCAGGCCAGCGGCAAATGCACGATGCGCGACGGCACCACCATCTGATCCACCGATTGCATGTGCGTCTCCAGCAGCGCCAGCTCGCGCAGCAAAGCCGGCAGCGGCAACTGGCGGTGATCGTAATGCAGCTGCAGCGAACGTATTCCCGGCGTCAGATCGATCACGCCCGGCAAACCCGCGGCTTCGATCGCCTGCATCAATGCATGCACGCGAAAACGCAAATTCAAATCCAGCACCGGTTCGCCGAATTCGATCAGCAGATAGTCATCGCCGGCGCGGCGGTAGACCAGACGGGTAGGGCTGCCATTCATCCCTTCGGCGATTTCGCTTTCACGCACCAGCGCCGAAGCCTGCTCGCCGCGCAAGCTGCGCGGTGGAATGAAAATCGGCGATGGTGCTTTCGGTATCACTGCACTGACGGCAGCGGCAGCGGCAGCGACCGCAACAGCGACGGAAAACACCGCTTCCTGCGCAGCGCGTATCGCGCTTGCTTCATCATCGGCCACGCGGATAAAGCGTACTGTATCGCCCGGTTTCAACTGGCCGGTTTTCCACAGATCGCCCGATACGATCACCGCCGGACAAACAAAACCGCCCAGGCTGGGACCGTCGGGGCCGAGTATTACCGGCATGTCGCCGGTGAAATCGATGGCGCCGATGGCATAGGCGTTGTCATGAATATTCGACGGATGCAGGCCGGCCTCGCCACCATCGGTACGGGCCCAGCGCGGCTGCGGTCCGATCAGCCGCACGCCGGTACGGCTGGAATTGAAATGCACTTGCCAGTCGGTGCCGAAAAACATCGCAATGTCGTCATCGGTAAAAAAATCCGGCGCGCCATGCGGGCCGTAATGCACGGCGATATCCCAATGATGGCTATAGAGCGGAATCGCTTGCGGCGCGATGCTGCGGCGCTGCACGGTGGCCTCGGCGCCGGGATGCAGCTTGAGCACATCGCCGCTGCGCAGTGCGCGGCCGCCGTGGCCGCCGAAATTGCCCAGCGTAAAAGTAGCGCGGCTGTTCAGATAAGAGGGCACATCGATGCCGCCTGCCAACGCCAGATAAGCCCGCACGCCGCCGCCGGCCACAGCGCCGCAGCGCAGCGTTTCGCCCGCGCGCAGTGTATGCGCCTGCCAGTTTTGCAGGGCGCGCTCCGCTTGACCGTGTGCTTGGTCTTCGCCTTGCCGCCCAATGACTTTCGCCTGCAGATCGGCGCCGGTCAGCGCGATCGTGCAATCGGTATTGAACTTCAGCGTCACGCCTTGCAAAGTCAATTCCAGCGCGGCCGCCGTGGGGTCGTTACCCAGCAGATAATTGGCGCAGCGATGGGCATACGCATCCATCGGCCCGGACGGCGGCACGCCGACTGCCCACAGGCCTTGACGTCCCGGATAATCCTGCACCGTGCTTTGAATGCCGCCCTCCAGCACATCGATGGTATGCGGCGCGTACGCCATTTTCGACAGCATCGCCGTGGTTTGTTTACCGCCGATGAAAGCCGGATACGCCAGAATGCACGCCAGATAATCCAGATTGGTTTCGATGCCGTGAATCCGGGTCGCAGGCAAAGCCGCCGCCAGTGCGGCAATCGAGGCTGCCCGGTCCTCGCGCTTGACGATCAATTTGGCCAGCAGCGGATCGTAATAGGGACTGACCGCGATGCCGCGTTCGATCCAGGTGTCGACCCGCAGGCCGGGACCGAAAGTCACTTCGGTCAACACCCCCGATGAGGGCTGGAAATTCTTGGCCGGGTCTTCCGCGTAGACGCGCAATTGCATTGCGTGTCCGCGCGGCTGCAGCGTCGATTGCGCCGGCAGCGTCAGTTCGCCGGCGGCGGCGCGGATCATCCATTCGACCAGATCGACGCCGAATACGAGTTCGGTAACACCGTGCTCGACCTGCAGGCGGGTGTTGACTTCCAGAAAATAGAATTCGCCGGTATTGGCATCGAGCACGTATTCGACGGTGCCGGCGGAGCGATAGGCAATCGAGCGCGCCAGCCGCACCGCGGTTTCGGCCAGCGCTGCGCGGATGTGCGCGGCCAAGCCAGGCGCGGGTGTTTCTTCGATCACTTTCTGGTTGCGGCGCTGCACCGAGCAATCGCGCTCGCCCAGATGCACCACATTGCCGTGGCCGTCGCCGAAAATCTGCACTTCGACGTGACGCGCGGACTGCACGAATTTTTCCAGATAAATGCCGTCGTTCTTGAAATTATTCGCCGAGAGATGGCGCACCGATGTAAAGGCGCTGCGCAATTGCGGCTCGTCGACGCATAAGCGCATGCCGATGCCGCCGCCGCCGGCGGTACTTTTCAGCATCACCGGATAGGCAATCTTTTGCGCCTCGCGCACCGCCTGTTCGACATCGGCCAGCAAGCCGGTGCCGGGCAAGAGCGGCACTTTGGCCAACTGCGCCAGTTCGCGCGCGGTATGCTTCAGGCCAAAGGCCTGCATCTGTTCCACAGTCGGGCCAATGAAGACGATGCCGGCGTTGGCGCACGCCTGCGCGAAGGCTGCGTTCTCGCTCATGAAACCATAGCCGGGATGGATCGCTTGGGCGCCGGTGCTGCGCGCCGCCGCCAGAATCGCATCGGCCGACAAATAACTTTGCGCAGCAGGCGCCGGACCGATGCAAACGGCTTCATCGGCCAATCTGACATGCAGCGATTCGGCATCCGCTTCCGAATAAACGGCCACACTGGCGATACCCATGGCGCGCGCGGTGCGAATCACGCGGCAGGCGATTTCACCCCGGTTGGCAATCAGGATTTTTTTAAACATCCACTGTCTCCGCCGCATCTTCCGCCGCATTCCAGATCAGAAATTGCACCGCTGTCGGATTGTAGGCATTACAGGGATTATTCAATTGCGGGCAGTTGGAAACCAGCACCAGCACATCCATTTCGGCGCGCATTTCGACGTATTTTCCCGGCGCCGACAGACCGTCCTCGAAGGTCAATCCGCCCGCCGGCGTGACCGGCACGTTCATGAAGAAATTGATATTCGGCGCCAGATCGCGCTTATTCAGGCCGCAATCGGCCTGCGCCAATGCATGCAGAAAATTGTCGCGGCAGCTGTGCATGAATTTCTTTTGCAGTGCATAGCGCACGGTATTGCTTTCGGCGGCGCAGGCGCCGCCCAGCGTATCGTGCCGTCCGCAGGTGTCGGCGGTGATGCTCAGCATGGCGCGGCCCAGAGTGGAGTACAGCTCGGTGCCGGTAGTCAGATATATGCCTCCCTGCCGGGCCATCGTGTCGGTGCTGCTGTAATGCTCGCTGGTGACGGCGGCGTTATAGAGAATGGGATCGACTGCCTGATTGCCTT
>JAQGNR010000240.1 GCA_028291765.1 Herbaspirillum sp. | reverse complement strand
ATGCCATTGACCCACGATTTTGCCGGAAGTTTGAAGGTAGCTGCAATTTCGACTGCGCGCTCATGCAATTGCGCAAAATCCAGCGTCGGCTTGGCCTTGAATGCAATCGCAATAACGTTGCCGTCGTGTACTTCCGGTAACGCAATGACATGGGCAAAGGCAAAGCGCATGGCTTTCAGATTTTTGGCGAAGCTGGGGTGATCGCCGAAGAGATTGACGGTCATGATGCCGTCGTCGCGCAGACAGGCCGCGCAGGCTTCGTAGAATTCCGGTGTGTCGAGTACCGGGCCGCGCGCGGTGGCGTCGTACAGGTCGACTTGCAGCGCGTCGATGGTGGCGTAATTCAAGGGCTCGTTAACATAGTCCAGTGCATCCATTTCCAGTACCGAGAGCCGTTCATCGTCGGGTGGCAATTTGAACATCGATTGGCAGATGGCGATGACGGATGGATTGAGTTCGATGCTGCTCACCCGTGCCGATGGGAACTGGCGATAACTGAATTTGGTGAGCGCACCGGTGCCGAGCCCAAGCTGGACGATGTGCTGTGGTGCCCGCAGGAACAGCATCCACGCCATCATCTGTTGCGCATATTCCAATTCGATTGCGTCCGGTTTGCGCAGCCGCATTGCCCCTTGCACCCATTCGGTGCCGAAGTGGAGATAGCGCACGCCGTCTGCTTCGGATAGGGTGACCGGCGCGTATTTGATTTTACGAGGCGCTGGCGCTTTGGCTGCAGGGCGTTTGCCGGGGCCGTTTTTGGTATTGGCATCGGCTTCGATGGATTTTCTTCTGATGAGCATGGATAGTGGGGCTGGAAATTTTTGGAATGGACGAATAAGAATGGACGAATGATACCGTGTCGGACAATAAGTTTTTGTTTGCGCTTGCTTGTCGAGAACCAGATTCGCACCTATAGTGGCAATTCGCCAATAAAAACGATGAATGATGAACAGCCATAGTGAAGGGTCCAATGACGCTGCCATCGATGCAGACCAGCTGATTACAATTCTCTCGACGTGCGCCTTAAGCGACAGAGTCATTGCAGATGTGCCTCAAATGTTAAACGAGGCTGCCCAGGATCAGGACCCCGGCAATATGTACTTGCGCGTGTTTTATATTCTGCTGGCGTTTGGTCAGAATGAACTGGCTCTTCAAATGCAGAAAAAGGCATTAAAGCATCGATGTATCTATCGGATTGCAAATCCGCCGGTTGCACGTATCAGATTGCTGGCCATCATGGGACCCGGGGATCTGAGAGACAACACACCATTGGATTTTTTAATAGAACATAGCGACATTCGACTGGAGCTGCTGTTTGTTTCTACTGAAATAGATATTCCCGCTGCGATCCGCGATCATGACATCGCATTTATCGCATTGAATGAATCCACTAAAAATTGGCCGATCTTGCATAAAATTGAAGGCATGCTTGAGAAGTGGCCACGCCCGTACATCAATGATCCTCAGAATATTTTAAATTGCGCACGCCATACCGCGTCCCGGTTGTTACAGAATATCCCGGGCTTATCTGTACCGGAAACGCGCCGTATTCGTCGCGAGGAAGCAGGAGAGTGCACATTTCCAGCCATCATCCGGCCGGTGGATACGCACGGCGGTAAAAATCTCAAGCGGGTAAATAGTTGGGACGAACTTGAGCGATTCTTCGAAGAAGAAGGCGCTGACGCTGAAGAATTTTATATTTCAGAATTTGTCGATTACCGCAGCGATGATGGTTTCTATCGAAAAATGCGGATCGCATTGATTGATCGAAAACCCTACATTTGTCATTTTGCGATTTCCCCGGATTGGATCGTTCATTATGCCAAGGCAAATATGGAATCCAGTGAAGAGAAGAGGGCGGAAGAAGCATTGTTCATGGAAAATTTCGACGTCGATTTCGCTGTGCGGCATCGGGGCGCGTTATCTGCGATCGCCGATCGCTTGAATCTGGATTACGTCGTGATCGATTGCAGCGAGTCACGCAATGGCGAGCTGCTTTTCTTTGAAGCTGACGTGGCGGGCTGGGTGCATGCAAAAGACGCCATCGACGTTTTTCCTTATAAGCCGCGCATCATGCAAAAAGCGTTTGATGCGTTTAGGGCGATGCTGGTTAATAAGTCCGGAATCGCGACTGATCTCTCCTAAAAGTTTTCCTGTTAATTTCAGACCGATCCGATATAAATCCCATTAGGGTTTATTCATACTTCGGATTGGTCGGATGCATTTCCCAATCGAACATTTTTAAATCTGTCCTTCCCTCTGCGGATTGCGGTGCATCTTCGTTGCCCGGCTGCTAGTGAACTAATGCGTTCGGCATGTGTAGCAAATGATGATAACCGGACCGTGGGCAATTTATGAAAATCAAGAACAATGTCAATGCGGTCCGGTATGCCGGTTCGGTGAAAGACGGCGGTTCGACGGCACTAGCGCAATCGTTATCGAAGGTCGAAAAAGAGAAAATGGATGCCGGCTTCGTTGGGCGTAGTCAAACCATTCAACACGATGTAGAACGCCGTAAATTAAAGCACATTGCTGGAGGCATGGCAGCCGCTTTAATCCGTGTTGTCACCAATAACAATGACGGGCGAAGCAGTGACGATAACGCGCTGTCACATGCCATCGTCAAAAAAGGTAAATCCCTATTTCGCAAGTTAAATCATCATGCGCATCATGGCGCTGATCGGTTGCGCAGATTGGCTGCTTCGCGTACCGGCAGTTTCACTTTGCCACAGCCTTACGCGCCATCTGCCGCTTTGCGCACGCCGAAAGATTTTGAACGATTGGGGCTGCGCAGTGAGGAAGCTGCCGTATTTCAAGAGCTGGCGGCAGAAAAAAATTGGGATATTTTTGTGCGTACGGGAACATCAACACGAACCATAAACGTGGGATGTATTGGTGTACGGCCCAAACCGGGCGGAATGTACCGAAAGACGAGTAAAGATGCCGTTCACCCGGGATTGGTATCGCGTAAAGCCAGTGAGGTGGAGGAGGGCTGCGAAGAGGTAGACACGATTAATCATCCTCCTCAGCACGCGCCTTTTTCTCTCCAGGTATTGGCGGAGGAGGGGTTTCATTGGAGAGCGATCGGCGCAGATATATTGGGCATGCGGGATCAGGCAGGCAATTTTATTTATGGCGATATTGACATTCACGGTGTGTATGCCAGGCAGCCAGACGGGTCTTTTGAAAAAATTCCTGCCAGCATATTCGTGCCGCTATTCAATGAACGGCTGATGGCGACAGGTTTGCATGGACCGGAGTTACTGGAAAGTACGACGCTCATGAAAGAAAAGGAATACGGGGTATTGCCTTATTCGCCGGTCCAGCATGGCGCCCATGATGAATGGACGGAAAGAAACAATGAGGATTATGCGGAGGGCATCAACATGGGGCCGTTGCCTGGGGTCATTCATTTTTCGGATGATGCGCCTTATTACATAGCGACGGTGCCGCAATACCGGGATGTTCTGAAGTCGTTTAATCGGGATAAAGAATACGTGGGGCCTGCGTGGTCGAATGGGTGTAATCGGTTGGCTGATGCGCATTATCGGAAATTATTGTAAGTGCAGGAGCAACATTTTCAAAAATTGATCGATGTTTTGGGAAGTAAAGAAAGTTTGATATTTCTACTAGCTATTCAAAATTGGGCAAAGAAGAAAAGATGCGCTTTTAACTCCTTCATAAACGGCTAATGCAAAAATCAGGAGTATGGATCGCGGTTCTGTTAATTCATGTTTTTTTATGGATGGCCTTAGATGAGGGGCGCGACATACCCAAGTCGCGCCAAAACCCGTTTACCTATTTATCCGTAGTACAGATTGTCTTAAACGACCCGTCTATAAGTGCGCCTCAATTGGTTAAAGATAGTCTGTCAGATGCCTCTAAAATATCAACATTGTCAAAAATAATCTCGATAAAAAAGGATGTGATCCGAGGTGTCGAAATCCATGGAAAAAAGATCGCTACCTCAGAGATGTACATTAAAAAGAAGAGAGCAAAGGAATTGGTGAACGGTGACGAAATTTCTGTATTGCAGAAACTTCCTTCACATCCGGTTAATGAAGACTCTTCAAAGAAAACAAAGATGTTAGATTACAATGCAATGAAACAGATCGCATTATCCATCGCGCATGATTCAGAAAATCGCTCACTCTCTGGCGCTGATAAAAAATTATCGGGATCACAAAAATTTGCGGAGACAATTGAGCGTGGCAAACGTGGCGATTGTCGGACCGAATACGCTCATCTCCTACTAATCGCTATTCCTTTTTTGCTAAAAGATACTATTACAGGCGGCGGTTGTAGATGATAATTTTTATCAAGTTGATGGTGCACGTTGACAAAAAGTCTGGAAATAATTGACCGGTTTTAGCGTTGTTAAATGATCCCACGCCAGACGGCAAGCTTTTGTTCAAACGACCAACTTGCATTTGCCGGTGATGACGACGGCAATACCAGGGTCTCAAAACCGGCCTCTGCAAACGCCGCTTCCAGTTTGCCGGAAGTCTTGCCATTGAAGCAGACCCGTTTCAGATTCGGACAACGTTTTTTGAGCGGTACAAAATCATTATGTTGAGCGTTACGAATTGCGCTATCCAGACTGCCGCTGCGTTCGCAGGCGGCGATTACATCCCACAAGCCAATGTTCTTTGTCAGCAGCGCCTCGAGCCGTTCCGCATAAGGAATTGTCACTAAATCAACATTCAAAACCACCGACAAAATTTTCCAAAATTGATTACGAGGATGACCATAGTATTGCTGCGCAGCCAACGATGCCTCGCCCGGAAAGCTGCCCAATAACAATATGCGCGTGTTTAGGTCGAGCACCGGCGGCAAGCCGGTCAGCACCGGCAAGGCCTTGTCCGACTGGGTAATGGAAACAGAAAACGGCATAAATAAATGATTCTTTGCGTTAAAACGACTCGATTCCGCCATATTATGGCGGAATGCATTTTTAGTATCGATGCCGTTTTGCCGGCGGCATCAAATAACAACGGCAAATATATATTTAGGAGCGGACATGAAAAAAATAGTGGTTGTTGTAGCGGCCCTTGCTAGTTTGGCCGGCTGCGCCACACCGTCGGATTCGGGGAGTTCATACAGGTCGAGCCAGGCGCGCGGTGAACAAACCGTTCGCATGGGCGTGGTTGAGTCGGTGCGTAACGTGACCATCGATAAAGGCTCAAGCGGCGTTGGTACGCTGGCCGGCGCAGGTCTGGGGGCGTTGGGTGGTGCAGCTCTGGGTGGCGGCCGTGGTTCGATTGCGACTGGTATTTTGGGTGCTGTCGCCGGTGGCGTGGTCGGTAATCGTGTAGAGGCGGCTACTTCCAATAAGGCTGGCCTGGAAATTACAGTGAAGCTCGATAACGGCGCCTTGACTGCGATTACGCAAGACGCCGATGAAATGTTTGTACCGGGCGAACGCGTGCGTTTGTTGTCCGGTAGCGGGATTACCCGGGTGACGCATTAAGCGCCAACAACAGGACCTGATTCCTAACAATGTCGTGAGCCGGGTTATTGACGGTGCAACGCCTATGCGGGCATGGCGAGAATATTTGGAGTTGGACCTGATTGAAGTTGCTGAACGATTGGGTATTATTCAATCGTCATATGCTAAATGGGAAGCCAGCAACAATTTGCGAAGAATTGATAAAGAAAGAATAGCCGCTACGCTAGGTATTACATTCGCACAGCTTGATTTTTGATCGAACTGAGCAGATGTAAAAAGGGACGCATCCTTATTGATGCGTCCCTTTTTTTTGCAATTAATTGCTTTGAATTTTACTTGCCAGCCATCCCCAGCAACATCTCGTTCAAACGCTTCACAAAACCAGCCGGATCACTCAACGCACCGCCTTCCGCCAGCAAAGCCTGATCGAACAGGATATGCGCCCAGTCGTTGAATTTAGCTTCTTCATATTGCAGACGTTGCACCAGCGGATGATCCGGATTGATTTCCAAAATCGGTTTCGATTCCGGTGCATCCTGGCCGGCGGCCTTGAGCATGCGCATCAGGTTGCCGGATAGTTCATTGTCGTCCGCCACTAGGCAGGCAGGCGAATCCGTCAGGCGGAAGGTCACGCGGACATCCTTGGCTTTGTCGGCCAGTGCTGTCTTGATCTTTTCAACCAGATCCTTGAAGTGCGTTTCGGTTTCTTCGTGCTGCTTTTTCTCTTCTTCGTTTTCCAGTGTGCCCAGATCGAGATCGCCCTTGGCGACCGATGCCAGTTCCTTACCTTCGAAGTCTTGCATGAAGGACAGCATCCATTCGTCGACACGGTCTGTCAGCAGCAATACTTCCACGCCTTTCTTGCGGAAAATTTCCAGATGCGGACTGTTTTTCGCGGCTTGATAGCTTTCGCCGGTGACGTAGTAAATCTTGGTCTGTCCTTCTTTCATGCGCGCAACATAATCGGCCAATGAAACGGTTTGCGCATCGCTGTCGTTATGGGTGGAAGCAAAGCGCAGCAGCTTGGCGATGCGCTCCTTGTTGCCGGCGTCTTCGCCGATGCCTTCCTTGAGCACTTGGCCGAATTCTTTCCAGAAGTTCGCGTATTTTTCTTTTTGCTCCGCTTCGTCGTTATTGGCCAGTTCTTCCAGCAGGCTCAACACACGTTTGGTCGAGCCTTCGCGGATCACTTTGACGTCGCGCGATTCCTGCAGGATTTCACGCGAAACGTTCAGCGGCAGGTCGCTTGAATCGATCACGCCCTTCACGAAACGCAGGTATACCGGCATTAATTGCTCGGCATCGTCCATGATGAAAACGCGTTTGACATACAGCTTGATGCCGCCGCGCTTGTTGCGATCCCATAGATCGAACGGGGCGCGCGTCGGTACGTACAGCAATTGGGTATATTCGCTGCGGCCTTCGACGCGGTTATGGGTGTAGGTCAGCGGGGCTTCGAAATCGTGCGAAACGTGTTTGTAAAACTCGACGTATTGTTCCGGTGTGATCTCGGACTTGTTGCGGGCCCATAGAGCGCTGGCCTGATTGACGGTTTCGAATTCGTCGCTGATGACGGTTTCTTTCTTCTCTTCGTCCCAATCTTCTTTCTGCATGCGGATCGGCAGCGAAATGTGGTCCGAATATTTGCGGATGATGGATTTCAATTTCCATGACGACAGGTATTCGTCTTCGCCTTCGCGCAAATGCAGGGTGATGTCGGTGCCGCGGCTGGCTTTGGCGATGGCCTCGACGGTGAAGTCGCCGGCGCCTTCGGATTCCCAGCGCACACCTTCTGCGGCTGGCGCGCCGGCATGGCGGCTTTCAACCGTAATGCGGTCGGCGATGATGAAGGCGGAATAGAAACCGACACCGAACTGACCGATCAGCGCCGCATCTTTTTGCTGCTCGCCGGACAGTTTGGAGAAGAATTCCCGGGTGCCGGATTTGGCGATGGTGCCCAGATGGGCGATCGCATCGTCGCGGCTCATGCCGATGCCGTTGTCGGAAATGGTGATGGTACGGGCAGTTTTGTCGAAGGCGACGGTGATTTTCAGTTCCGGATCGTTCTCGAAGAGTGCATCGTTGTTGATCGCATTAAAGCGCAATTTATCGGCTGCATCGGATGCATTGGAAATCAGTTCGCGCAGGAAAATCTCTTTATTCGAATAAAGAGAATGGATCATCAGTTGCAGCAATTGTTTTACTTCTGCCTGAAAACCCAGGGTTTGCTTTGCATCTGTTGCTGGTTGCTGTTCGGAAACTGTCATTTTTGCCTCGTTATGTGTTGCGTATTAATCATGGAGCGGGATTCAGAGATGCTGCACATAGCTTGCGGTGTTTGACACCAACTGTAACTAGCTGCGCGCATTCTAACGAAATGGGGCTGACTCGGCCAGTTTTCAAGCAGCCGATGCGTTGGATCGTGATTTCGGAATAGGGGACATTCGGGCTAGCGGGTCAGGACTGTCAGTATGAGGACGCAGGGTATGCTTTTATGATCGATTCTCCATTTATTGAGAGGAGAACACAGCATGAAAAATTATCATTTTGCTAATAGAGTTTGCAAGTTGGTCGTTACCACTGCTTTTATAGCAGGCGCATTCGTTAGTACACCGGCTTTTTCGCAGCAGTCATGTAAGGAGCTATATGAGATCGCGACGCAGACATCCGACTTTTTCCATAAGCTTTGGAATAGTTGCCTACAAAGTGGCTACAGCTTTAACGTTTGTTATGAATCGACATCGATGTGGCGCGAGGGTGCAAACCGTGCTAATCAGCGAGCTATTGCATGCACGGGAGATTAAGGAACAAAACGCAATCTTCGGAGCGTTATTGCATCGTTTTCAAAAACTAAGGTGCATGGATGAACCTGATCTATTCGGATCAGGTTTTTTTTTGCTGACGGTCCCCACCGGATTAGCAATGCAGCATCAACGCAACTCCCTCTCCAAAAACCGCCAAATCCCAGGATCGCCCATGCTCGTCACATTGACCCGCATCTTGGTCGACGGCAGTTGATTCGGCGAAAACAGGCTGCCCGGCGCCAGCAGAAAGCCTTCTTCCATGGCTTTTTCTGCCAATACATTGGTGTCGCGGGCGGTATCGACCCACAGAAACATGCCGGCCGGGGTGGCGATGCCGGTATCCAGCCCGGCCCGCTCCAACTGGCGCACAGTCTTGTCGCGCACGCTGTTGAGGCGGCTGCGCAGACGTTCCACATGTTTGCGGTAATGGCCTTCCGACAGGATTTTATAGACCACCCGTTCGGGAATTTCGCCGGTCGTCAGCGTCGACAGCATTTTGCGATCGGCCAGGTGACGCGCCAGTTCGACGGACGTGGCGATGAAGCCGACCCGCAGATTGGCTGATAACGTTTTGGAAAAACCGCCCAGATAAATGACGCGCTTGAGTTGATCCAGCGCGGCAATGCGGGTGGCGGGCTGCACGGTGGCGCCCGGATGCATATCGCAATAAAT
>JAQGNR010000028.1 GCA_028291765.1 Herbaspirillum sp. | reverse complement strand
TAATCCTTGTAGCGCTGTTGAATCGCCGATCCCTCGCATGTTTGCGCGGCCTGTGCCGGAATGGATGGGAGGACAGCGGCAAGTGCGCTGCTGAGCAGGAATAATCGGATTGGCATTTTTTTCCCCTTAATGCGTGGCATTTGTAAATCGGATTTAATTTTTGTAATTCAATCAATATTCGGTGTGGGTATTTTAAAACTTAAAGGATGCCCACAGAAAACTTGGATGAACGCTATAGTGACAGGAACCCAATTAATTTGTCACATGTTAAGCGAGAGAATTAATGGCATCTCCATCAGAAGCACTTCCATCCATGTTTTTCCGAGGAATCGGCACGGCCAACCCCACCGCTTGCTACACGAAGGCAGACTGTCTGGAAGCCTTTCAAAAATCGGACTGGTTTGCGCGACTGGATGCGCGCTCGCATTTCATCATGAATACCGTCCTGCAACGCGATAACGGCATCGAGACCCGCAGGCTTGCACTTGCTTCGCTGGCCGAGGTATTTGAAATCGATCCCGATACGCTCGCACAACGCTTCCTGACGCACGCGCCGGCACTGGCGACCCAGGCAGCACAGCGTGCACTCGCTGCAAGCGGTTTGGAAGCAAAAGAGATAGACGCTATCGTTATCAGCACCTGCACCGGTTATCTGTGTCCGGGTCTTTCTGGATACGTCGTCGAGCGCCTTGGCCTGCGCGCGGACGTGCAAGCTTTCGATCTGGTTGGTCAGGGATGCGCTGCCGCCCTGCCGAATTTTCAAATGGGGCATGCGCTGCTGGCGTCCCATGCCTGTGAGCACGTCTTATCAATCTGCGTAGAGGTAAGCAGTGCCGCAATTTATCTTGATAATGATCCCGGCGTATTGATCAGCGCCTGTCTTTTCGGGGACGGCGCCGGCGCCGCCGTACTCTCAAGAACGCCCAAGCCTGCCGCGCGGCGCATCGCGTGGCGCGATAGTGCTTCGTTCATCGATCCGACGCAACGCAAGGCATTAATGTTTGAACAGCGCGGCGGGCTGTTGCGCAATATTTTGACGCGCGCCGTTCCCGTTCTTGCCGCAGAGCATGCTCGTAAAGTCCTCGTTACTGTACTTGAGCGGGCCGGATTGCGCCCGACGGACATCGAGGCCTGGATCATGCATGCCGGCGGCCGCGATGTTCTGCTTGCACTTGAGCAGGAACTTGAGCTGGCGGCCCAAGACTTCCGCTACAGTGCGGCGATGTTGCGCGAGTACGGCAACTTGTCGAGCGCATTTGTCTATTTCGTACTTGAAGCCGCCATAGCCGACCAAGCGCCCGATGGATGGTGGTGGCTTTCGTCATTCGGCGCAGGATTTAGCTGCCATGGCGCGCTGCTGCGGGTGGATTGATGCCCCTATGTCCGATGCCGTTCGGGTTCTCAGGAAATAGGACATCGTCATGACTTTGCCCAGAATCGTTGCCGCGGAAACCTTGGATTTTCTACCCCAGGATGACCCCGATGCGCTACGTTCCCGCCGCGATCTGCGACGCATTCATCGCATGATGGGAACCCGTTCCATCATCCTGGGTGCGCTGCGCGGCGCAATCGCCTCTGAGAAAGCTGCCCGTCCGTTGCGCATACTTGAACTCGGCGCCGGTGATGGGCATCTGATGCTCGGCGTTGCGCGCGCCCTGGCGTCGGAATACCCGCAGGTTGAACTGACATTGCTTGATCGTCAGGCATTGCTTACGCCGGCCACGATTGCCGAATATGCTGCGCACGGGTGGCGCACGGTTGCAAAAGTTGCCGACGTCCTCGATTGGGCCGCCGCCGATATCGATCCCTTATTATCCAAAGATAGTCCGAGTCCAGTACCGCGCTGGGATCTCATCATTGCCAATCTGTTTTTGCATCATTTTGAAGTTGCACAGCTTGCCGCTCTGCTACAGGCAAGTGCCATGAGAACCGATCTATTTATCGCTTGCGAACCGCGCCGCGCCCGATTGGCGCTCCTTGGCAGCCACCTCGTCGGCCTTATTGGGGCCAACAAGGTCACACGCGAGGATGCCGTGCTTAGCGTGCATGCCGGTTTTCGCGGACGCGAAATTTCGACGTTGTGGCCGGGTCTTGGGCAGCAATGGCAGGTAAAGGAATATCCTGCAGGATTATTCACGCATTGTTTTCGCGCGATTCGGATGGAACCGGTAGAGTCGGTGGAGCCGGTGGAGCCAACCAATGCAGACTGATTTCGATGCCATCATTGTCGGCGCAGGCCCGGCCGGTTCATCCGCGGCAATTCTGCTTGCGCTGGCCGGCTGGTCGGTTGCGCTGGTCGAGAAGCAATGTTTCCCGCGCCGCAAAGTTTGCGGAGAGTGCATCGCTGCGAGCAATATGCCGCTGCTCGCGGCACTAGGCATCGGATCGGCATTCGATGCCGCCGCAGGCGCTGAATTGCGCACCGTCATATTCATGCATGGGGAGCGCCAGTTCGAGGGCGATTTACCAGCCGCCCTGCATGAAAAATATCGTTGGGGAAAAGCCCTTGGGCGCGAGACGCTCGACACCTTATTGCTTGAGCGGGCCCGTTCGCTTGGCGTGCAGGTTCTGCAGCCGTGGGCCGTAGAGTCAATCAATGGCGTTGCCGGAGACTGGCGCTTTGCAATACGTGAAACGGATTCCCAGGTATCGATGAACTTGCGCGCAGCCGTAGCGATCGCTGCTTACGGTTCTTGGGAGCCGCAGCCGGCTGGCCATCCGCGTCAAAGAGCGCAGCGGCCACATCGCAAGGGTAGCGATTTGTTGGCGTTCAAAGCCAATTTTCGCCATGCAAACCTGGCCGATGGCGTACTACCTATCCTCTCGTTCGACGGCGGCTACGGCGGAATGGTCGCAGCAGATAAGGGATTGACGACGGTGGCCTGTTGCGTGCGGCGCGATCGATTGGAAGCATCACGGCGCACATCGCCCGGCTTACGCGCCGGCGATGTGGTGGAATCAATGCTCAAGCGAGCGTGCGCCGGGGCGCGAATCGCATTGCAAGCCGCCTCGCGCGAAGGCGCCTGGCTGGCGGCGGGACCGCTGGCGCCAGGCATCCGGTGCCGCGCCGACGACGACATGTTTTATATTGGAAACGCTGCCGGCGAGGCGCATCCGATTATTGGAGAAGGCATGAGCATGGCGCTACAATCGGCGTGGCTCCTCTGCGCATTGCTGATTGATCGCGAACAGCGCGAAAAAATACCCGATCAGACCCGACAACGGCAGGCCGCACGCAGCTACGCAGCCCAGTGGCGTCATCATTTTGCATCACGTCTGCGACTGGCAGCGGCCTTTGCCAATTTGGCCATGCGGCCGATGCCTGCTGCGCTGTTTGGCAAAGTGGGCGCAGCTTGGCCGAGCCTACTGACGCTAGGCGCTCAGTGGGGCGGCAAGGCTCGCTGCGCCGTCGATCCGGCCACCGTTGAGTTTCTGGTTCCAGGCATGTCATCTTTTAGTGAGTGAGCGCGGTAATAACCGCAAAGGAAAATAATATGACGACAACGTTTGAGCAGCTGCGCGCAATTCTGGCGAAAGACTACCAACTCGCCCCGGATGCGGTAACGCTTGATGCACCGTTTGAGGCGCTTGGCATCGATTCGCTCGGCACCGCCGAACTACTGTTTAATGTTGAGGATGCTTTCAAAATCACCATACCATCGCGACCGGTGGAACTGGTGACCGTCGGCGACGTGGTGCGTTATATCGACGAGTTGATCGCCGCGCAGAAAACCACGCCTGATCTTGAAAATACGGCGCCGAAATCTGCCGCGCAAAAAACATGAGACGCGTCGCAATCACCGGCATGGGCGTCATCTCGCCCCTCGGCAACAGCGTGGCCGAGGTCTATGAGAATGCTTATCTCGGGCGCTCGGGGATCAAACAGCTTGATGCCCCATTCGCACATCGGCTCGCAGCGCCGCTCGCGGCCATCGCATTGTTCGACGGCGCCGACCATTTCGCCCCTCCCAAGCTACGCATGTTCGATCGGGTCACTCAGTTCGCGCTGGCCGCAGCCAGCCAGGCATTGGCCGATGCACATGCCTTGGATCAGTTTGACCCGGATCGCACCGGTGTTTTCGTTGGCACGGCAATGGGCGGCTCGATGACCGGTGATGAGGCTTACCAGACGCTTTACGGCGAGGGCTCGGATCGCATCAAGCCTTTTACGCTGCTCATGGGAATGCACAATGGGCCGGCGGCCTGGATCGGCATCGAGCACGGCGTTCGGGGCCCGAATCTGACTTATTCAACCGCCTGTTCGTCCTCTGCGGTGGCCATCGGAGAGGCATGGCTGCGGGTTGCTCATGGCGGTCTTGATATGGCGATCGCCGGCGGCACTGAAGCACCGCTCTCGTTCGGTTCATTGAAGGCCTGGGAAGCGCTTCATACCTTGGCTGCCATCGATCCAGCCGAGCCCGGCGCATCGTGCAAGCCATTTTCAAAGAACCGCAGCGGCATGGTCTTGGGCGAAGGCGCAGCGATGATCGTGCTCGAATCATGGGAAAACGCAATCGCACGCGGCGCCCCTATTTATGGCGAAATACTGGGCTATGGGCTTGCGACCGATACCGGCCATATCACGCGGCCCAGTGTCAGCGGCCAGGCAGCGGCCATGCGTGCCGCGTTACAGTCGGCGACACTCGATCCTGCCGCGATCGATGCAATCGATGCAATTAATGCGCATGGCACCGGGACGCAAGCCAACGACGCGGTCGAAACTGAGGCAATCAAGGAAGTATTTGGCGAACGTGCGTACAGCATTCCAATTAGCGCAACCAAGGCAATGCACGGTCACCTGCTTGGGGCCGCAGGTGCACTCGAATGCATGTTGTCGCTGCTGGCGATGCAACGTGCGGTGCTCTTGCCCACGATGCATCTGGATGCGCCAGATCCGGTATGCGACCTCGACTATGTAGCCAATGCCGCACGCGACAATGTTCCTGTGCACACGATGCTGTCAAATTCGTTTGCATTCGGCGGGACGAACGCCGTCCTGGTGCTGCGCACAGTATCTGCGGCAAGCGTCGTCAAGGCACATCAACATATTGCCTAATAGAAAACGCTACTTGGTCTCTAATCTCGTTTTTAAAAATACGTTTTTGCAGCGATCTTTTACGGTGACGGGCATCGATTAAATCCAGCGGCTTTTCTGCGTATGGAAGCGGCATTTTATAAAAGTTCGATGTCGGAATGAGATCGCCATAATTCTCAAAGAATTTGTCATACGAGAAATAGAATTTGTCGCCCTGCGAAATCTGGTTTTTATTGCCGATACCTACGATCGTGTCGACACCAAGGGCCATTCCAACCCCATTCATGGCTGCCATCAATAACTGCGCCGGCTGAATATCGCGGCAAACTTTAGTCGCCTGCTTAACGTCCTCAAAATCGCCCATTCCTTGAACGCTGGATATAAAGATCACATGATCGTTCGCAAGCCCAAATGAACTGCCATTGGCGATCACAAAAATAATGCGATAAATACTTACCTGATCTTTTTTGAAAATCAGACACAAGTCGCCTTCGAAATCGATCGTATGGGGGAAATCCAGCACTATTTCAACGGAAATATCATCGATGCGTTGCGACCAAAGCCGGATGGTGGAGTGATAAACGATATCCAGAAAATCACTTTTGAAGTGCTTCTGCAGGTACGAATAATGTTCAATCAATATCGCAAGACAAGTCGTTGTAGAGATATCAAGTGCAATGTAATTTCTTAAATACTTATACGACAACTCCGGATACCGAATGATTAATTGCGTCGCTTGCGGATGGCTAAGAATGCGGATGAGCTTCAAATGCTGCCTGAGATTAATAAGTAGCAATACCGCTCGACGCCACGTTTGCAAGGTGAAAATCGACCTCCTCTGCAATATATTCCGGGTAATCACGGACGTGGTAAAGAAGAGAAATTTAAATGGCAGCTTTCGAATGGTCGACATGACTAAATCCTTCAAAGAACCCTCGGCTAAAATTGACGCCAGGTTAATGACGCACTATTTGAAAAAAATAAACTCTTCAGGCTCTAACTCAACTTCAACTTCCAGCGCGTCCCTCAAAGAAACGACGCCATCGAATAGTCGACAACAACAGGGCATGCCAGGAATCGTTAACCCCCCTGATCCGCCATCCCGTGACAGCCACCATGAGCGGATACAACAGACAGGTAATAACAACAGCGCCGCCGACCAGCACCGCATCGGTGAAATGCTGCGGCATCAGCAACCGGTAAGCGGTTAAGCCCAGCGTCAGCACAATGCTGCCTACTAACGGCGGCGCCAGCGCATACCACATCATGCGCAGGTCCAGACCGAGCGCGCGGTTCAGTACTATTTGCGAGACCGGAAACACCATCAGGTAAGCGGCGCAAAACGACAGGCTCATGCCGAACAGGCCGAAGCGATAAAAGCTCGCCGCCAGCACAGTTGCGAGCGTCAATTGCACGACGCCGAGCCACACAGGCATGCGATTTTTTCCCGTTGCGAAAAACAGGTAATCATTCAAATCCACGATGGACGACAGCAGATACAGCAGTGCCAGGACATCGATGATCGGGGCCGCCGGCAGCCACTTCGGACCGAACACGGCCGCCACCAACGGCTCCGCCATGGCTGCCTGAAAGCACAGCAAGGGAGCAATGCAGAACAGCGTAATACCGAAAATTTTCAGATACCCCTGCCGCAATGCGGCCTTATCCGTTCCGGCGTCGGAGAACACCGGCAGCGCGACTTTCTGCAATGAACTGGCAATGACCAGAAACACCGCCGAGGTCACCCGCTTTGCCAGGTTGTACAGGCCGGTGGCATACGGTCCCAGAAATAGGCCGACCAAAAGCGAGTCACCATTGTTGTTGGCAAATCCCAGAATGCCGCTGATCCCCACCTGCCGAATATCGTCCCAATATTTGCGTGTCAGCTCACGATCAAAAACGATGCGCGGCAGCCAGTGGCTTTGCGCCACGACCAGCACCAAGGCCAATCCGGATGCAGTTACCTGTTGCACCACCAAGGACATCGCACCCCAGCCATTGCTGGCAAGCCCGATGCCGATGATGCCGCCAATCGTTACCGACGCAATCGAGCGGATTGCAAGCTGCCGGAACATCATGTTGCGCACCAGCCGCGCTTCATAGGCGCGCACCAGGCCGAAGAAGAAAACGGAGGCGCTCATGCCTTGCAGGACGCCTTTCAATTCCGGCGCCCGGAACGCCGACGAAACCAGGCCGGCCGAAAAAAACATCAGCGCTGCCAGCAGCAGGCCAGCGGCCGTGCAACAGGTAAATACCCAGCAATACAGGCGGTCGGTTGGCTCGGTGGTACGTACCACCGGCAACGCGATCGCATCGAATACCACCAGCCGGGTAAATAAAATGAAGAGATGCGCCACGGTCAGCAAGCCGAATGCATCCGGCGCCAGAAAACGCGCCAACACCGCAAAGACCAAAAACGACAAAATTTGCTGCGCGAGGTTATCCACGATCGACCAGATCGATCCGGATGCCAGACTGCCGCTCACGCTATTTTTATGCATCTCTATTGTCGTTATTTCTTTAAAGCAAGGAAGTGAAACTAATGCAACTTTTTGTCACGTTACGTCACTTATGTTGTCGCGCGCACAACAAAAAAGACCAGGAGAAAGACCGCTAGTTCAATTTCTCAAAAAATTTCTTGAGAAATTTCCATGCGTCAATTTCCATGCGTCAATTTTCGTGCGGCAAGAGGTTTGTTGCGAAATGAAGGGCGTCAGGCGGGCTGGGCTGTGGCGTGATGT
>JAQGNR010000209.1 GCA_028291765.1 Herbaspirillum sp. | reverse complement strand
TGCAAACACTGCTGCGCCGACCCCGCAAGATGCGTGTATGACTTATCTGGCAGGGAGCGAAAAAGCCCAGGCCGAGTGGCGGCTGGAAAGGGAATTTCGTGTCTTCGAACAGAAAATCGGCACGCAGGTTTTCTGAGCGTCGCGGCTCCGTTCAGTTATGAATTTTTTTTGACGGTGATTGCCTCTTCGAGCAGGAATATGGCGGGCGGTTGTACTCCGTTCGTGTCCTCCGGTGGCCTTCGGCCCCCTCCCCCTTTTACCTCTCTGCGTACAACCGCCCGCCATATTCCTGATCGAAGAGGCAGGTCGGCATCTCCGTAACTGATCGGAAGGGCCAAGCTTTTTTTATTTTTTGGAATTGAAAGAAAATTCGTTCGCCGGCGTAAATACGTGAAAGTGCCCCTTAGCGCTGCGCTTTGCCGGTGGCTGTTGTGCGCAGTGAGGTAAAAGGGGGAAGCGGCCGTAGGCCGCTGGAGGACACGAACGGAGTACAACAGCCGCCGGCAAAGCGCAGCGCTAAGGGGCAATCTCCGAAATAAAACCGGCGGCGTAACCGGCCAGGCGCCCAGGCTCGTCCAGTAAAACGTTGCTTGCCGAATCTTCCTTATGCATCGTTATCCCGCCGCACCAAACCCCTAAAAAACTTCACCCCGTCGTGCGGATGCGCATTCCCGGATGACATTAATCAATGTTTGCAGCCCCGGCGTAAGGATATTGTTAGCTTGCATCATCAAACCGGTAGGACGTGCGGTCGATCCGTCGGAGGCGTCATTGTTATTCAGGGGAAGCGATAATTTCACAAAAAATCCGCTCGCTACATCGTGTTTTACCACCCCCCACGGCACGAACCAGATCGCGTCGGTGTTGGCGGTATAGCTGCGTCCGAAAAATATCGAAAGGCTTTCGATAAAATCGGTGACCGGCCCAAGACCTTGCGCGGTTGCGAAGGTATCGGCAGCATGACGATTAACCGAGCCTTTCACCGGCAACACCGCGGTATACAAACGCCAATCGGACATGCTGGTGCTGGACGCTTTTAATAGCGGATGCTCGGGACGCACCACCATGACTAATGGATCGGCAAATAAATATTCGAACGACAATCCAACCATCTGTTCCGGATCGCAATGCCGGCACAACACCAAATCGAATTTACGATCGCGCAGTTGTTCCATTAAGTGGCTGGTGGTGCTGGTCAAAATGCTCGCCTGTATATTCGCCACCCGGCTGCGAAACACTTGCAATACTTGCGTCAAGAACGAAGCGGCCAGAGTGGGCGTGGTGCCGATCCTGATAATCGGATCGATCGCATCGCCGCCCTGCATCATGGAATTGGTCCCCTGCTGCAATGCGCTAACGCTGGCTTCGGCATGCACAAAAAATATCTCGCCTTGCCGGGTCAACACTGTCTCTTTGCGGCTACGGTCAAATAAACGTACACGCAATATATCTTCCAGCTCCTTAATGGTTTTGGAAACGGCAGGCTGCGTAATCGATAGCGTTTGTGCTGCTTTTTGCAGGCTGCGCTGGCGGGCAACCACTAAAAAACACTGCAGATGGCGAAATTTAATACGTCCATTAATCATTTTTATAGATAACCAAATGGTTATGAGTAGCGGCCTAAATTATCAGTGTACTTATCTTTTAGCAAGCCCTATTGTTGCGGTCAATCGATGTCATAAATGTCATGAACAGCGAACGCATATGATTTTTTTCGACGGCTTTTTTTGGTGCGCACTCTGCACCAAAAAAAGTAAAGCGCAAAAAAATGGGGCGAAGCGCGGCGATAGAAAAATTAAATTTTGTTCCACGTTTTACGGCAGTAAGGCGTCAAAAGCCGGCTCAGATATACATAACCAAATTCTTCATTTTCGACAAAGGAGCAATGAATAAAATGAAATCGATACGTATGCGCAGCGTGGCTTCAACACAATTCGTCAAATGGGCGCTGGTTCTATCGGCGCTGGCATTCGGCGCCGGCGCAGTGCACGCAGCCGAAACGCTCAGCATGGCGGCGGTGGGTAAAGGCTCGTCATTAGAGTGGCCCTTATACATCGGTATCAGTAAAGGCTTCTTTGCCGACGAAGGCATCAAGCTCGATATGATTGCGGCACCATCAAGCGCATCGGTGCAGCAGTGGCTGGCATCGGGTTCGGTCATGCTCGGCGCCGGCGGCCTGGCCGATCCGATCCGGGCCATGGATAAAGGCGCCAAAGTATCGCTGCTGCGTATCGAAGCGCAAACCGCGCCCTACGGACTCATGGCAAAGCCGGACATCAAAACCATGGCGGCACTGCGCGGCAAAACCGTCTCGCTGGGCGGCGCCAAGGACATCACGCGCATTTACTTCGAGCGCATGGCAGGCACACAAGGCGTCAAACGCGGCGATTACGATCAAATCTATGCGGGCGCAACCGCGGCGCGCTTCGCGGCGCTGCAATCGGGCGTAGTGGATGCAGCGATTTTGACGCCGCCATTCAACTTCCGGGCTGAGGCCGCCCATTACATCAATCTGGGATACGCCGCCGATTATGCCAAGAATATTCCCTTCACCGGCTATGTCGTCAACACCGATTGGGGCCGCAAAAATAAGCCGCTGCTGCAACATTTTCTCGCCGCGGTCACACATAGCGTCGACTGGTTTTTAGCCGATGCCAATCGTAGCGAAGCGATCGACATCCTGACGGCAGCATCGTCCACCGATCGCCACGACGTGGAACTGACTTACGACATGTTCCGAAAAATCAACATCTATGACCGCAAGGGCGCTGTCAACAACGCTTCCATCGGCAGCCTCGTGAAAGCGCTGAAGGACGTAGGCGATGTCGAAGGTTCGACTGATGCAGCCCGTTTCATCGATCCTGAAATCAGCCCCCTCGCCGCCCAGACCAAATAAAAAATTTCACTACCAATCAGGAGTCCGACATGACCGACGAATTTGAAAACCATTGCTGGAAGGATGTCGTACCGGCTGACATTCTGGCGCTGTACTCCCATTATCGCCGCGACGTTTTTGTCGGCCCCAAAGCGGCCCTGCTGGCGATCGATCTGTACGAACTGGCCTATCAGGGCGGCGCCAAAGCGGTTGCCGAAGTCAGCCAAACCTATCCAAGTTCCTGCGGCGAATATGCATGGGAGGCGATTGCGCCAACCACCCGTTTGTTCGGCGCGGCCCGCGCGGCCGGCCTGCCGGTGTTTTATTCGACCACAGATACGCGGCCGGACAACGGCGGCAAGGTCAAGGCGACCAAGCGGCGTTCAGCTCCCCTCGATCCCTCGGTTTTTGCCATTCGTCCGGAATTCCAGCCGCAGCCGGGCGACGTGGTGATACCGAAGATGCGCGCCAGCGCATTCTTTGGCACGCCGTTGATCGCCCAGCTCACGCAGCTCGGCGTTCAGACCGTCATCATCTGCGGCGAAAGCACCTCCGGTTGTGTGCGCGCGAGCGCGGTCGAAGCCTATTCCTACGGCTTTCACGTGGTGCTGGTTGAAGAATGCTGTTTTGATCGCAACCTCCTGGCCCACAAATTCAATCTGTTCGATCTGCATCACAAATACGCCGACGTACTCAAAATCGACAGCGTAGTCGCCCATCTCGAAACACTTACACCAAGAAAGGCCAGCTAACGTGAAGCCAAATTCCTACGGCCCCTTCCCTTATTCACCGATCATCAAGCGCCCGCGCCTGAACTGGCCAGGCGGCGCTCGCATTGCGCTCTGGGTCATTCCGAATATCGAATTTTTTTCGCTGGCAGACCGTATTCCGGGCAGCTCGGGCGCCTTTGTGCCTGATGTACCGAATTGGTCGAAACGCGATTATGGCAATCGGGTCGGCATATTCCGAATGATGGACGTGCTCGATCGCTACGGCATTCGCGGCACGGTCGCACTCAACAGCAGTGTCTGCGCGCAGCATCCGGTCATCATCGAGGAAGGCCTGCGGCGCAATTGGGAATGGATGGGGCACAACGAAACCAATACCATCCGCCTCAACGATGTCACGCCCAAAGAAGAAAGCCGCATCATCCAAAACGCCTTCAGCACCATCGAGCAAGCCACCGGCGCGCGCCCGGCCGGCTGGCTCGGTTCCGGCTTGCAAGAAACCTGGGGCACGCTTGAATTATTGGCCGAGCAGGGCTGTGAATATGTATCCGACTGGACCAATGACGATCAGCCATATCTCATGACGCTGGAGAGTGGACGCAGCATGGTGTCGCTGCCGTATAGCCTTGAAATCAACGACAAGCCTGCCTACGAGCACCGCCTCCTCACGGCCGCCGAATTCGGCGAAATGATACGGCGCCAGTTCGATGTGCTGTACCGGGAAGGCGCCGACTCCGGCCGCGTGATGGCGATCGCGCTGCATCCCTATTTGAGCGGACAGCCACACCGCATCGGCGCGCTCGATGAAGCGCTTGACTATATCTGCCGGCACGAAGGCGTATGGCGCGCAACCGGCAGCGAAATTGCGCGCCATTTCCTGACGCAGGAAGCTGCCCGCCAACCAGCTTGAAGAAAGAATGGTGATGACTATGCAAAAATCGAGCAGTAGCACCGGCATTGCAACAACTGCGACTGCTGCTGCGGCCGCGGCAGGACTTCCAGCGACAGCCCCGCCGCGCCGGACAGGCATCAGGCAGGCCTGCGCCGGGGTCTGGCGTCACGGCGGCATCGGCATGCTGTCGGTGGGCTGCGGCCTGGCGCTATGGGAACTTGTCAGCCGCCTGTTCGTGACGAATCCACTATTCCTGGCCGCGCCATCGCAGATTTTTATCGCGCTGGTGCAACTCACGAAAAGCGGCCGCTTGGGCGCCGACATCTGGGTCAGCACGCTTGAATTCGTGCTCGGCTATGTCATCGCGTCGATCATCGGCATTGCGCTGGGCCTCGTGATGGCCAGCAGCGAGCGCGCCAAGCAGGCTCTGGAGCCGTGGGTATCGGGGCTGTATGCGACGCCGACCATTGCGCTCGGGCCGCTCTTCATCGTCTGGATGGGGATCGGTATCTGGTCGAAGGTCGTGGTAGTGGTGCTGCTGGTGTTGTTTCCGGTGGCGATCAACACCGAGGCTGGCTTACGCACCACCAGCGAACGCCTGATAGAAACGTTGCGCTGCTTTGGCGCGACGCGGCTCCAGATATTTTTCAAGCTATCGCTGCCTTCGGCAATCCCATTCATTCTCACTGGCCTGAAGCTGGGCATCGGGCGCGGCCTGATGGGCGTGGTGGTGGCCGAGCTGTTCGGCTCCCGTGCCGGCCTGGGCCTGCTCATCAGCGAATCGGCCGACAGCTTCAACATGCCGAACCTGTTCGTGGGCGTCCTTATTTTTGCTGTTGCCGGTATCGTGATTGTTGCCGGGTTTAACCAAATCGAGCGCAGGCTGGTTCCCTGGACCAAGGAATAAGCGGCATGACCAAGAATACGTTGATGGAGAATGCAATGACACCGAACGCAACGACCATGCCGACGCCGCCAAGCAAGATGGTGGTATCGAACCTGAGCAAGCGCTTTGGCAAGCTTGAAGTATTAAGCGAGATCAACACCGAGATCGCGGATGGCGAATTCATCTCGTTCATCGGTCCCAGCGGCTGCGGGAAAACGACTTTCCTGCGCATCGTGGCCGGCCTGGATCAAGCCAGCAGCGGCGAAATCCGGCTCGATAACCGGATCGTGCGCACGCCCGGCGCAGACCGCGGCTTCGTCTTCCAGAGCGACAATCTGCTGCCATGGCGCACGGTATTCGAAAATGCCTTCCTCGGCCTGGAAATTGCCGGGCGCGTGGGAGAGGCAGAACGGCGCAGGACACGCGATCTGCTAAAACTGGTCGGCCTGGCGGGATTCGAAGAATATTATCCGCGCCAATTATCCGGCGGCATGCGGCAACGCCTCAATCTGGCGCGCGCCCTTGCGGTCGATCCGGAAATACTGTTGATGGACGAACCCTTTTCGGCGCTGGATGCGCAAACCCGCGAGATCATGCAAACCGAACTGATGCGGGTTTGGGAGCAAGGCCGCAAGACCGTATTGTTCGTGACGCACCAGATCGACGAAGCGGTTTTCCTGTCCGACAGAATCTTCGTCTTCGCGCGCCGGCCGGGCCGTATTCAGGAAATCGTAGAGATCGATCTGCCGCGGCCACGGCCGCTTGACATCAAGCGCACGCCCAAGTTCGTCAGCTATGTCGATCATATCTGGCGGCTAATCGAACATGACGTGCGCGAATCGGTGTTGCATGAACATGTCTGACGCACTGCGCACAGGGGCGCCGCCGTAAAAGTAAGGCGCTCCAGACAAGACCTCCCCCGTTAGCAAAATAAGACCACCCAGTTGTCATGGGAGGGTGGCGTCGCTCGTCCTGAATTTTGTTTTTCCGCTAGTGCAGTAAGCCGTAAAGCGCAGTAAAGCAGGTCGAGTAATTGAGCGAGTAGTTAAGACAAAAACCTAACCAAACTGGAGTGAAAATGATGGGCCTTTTTTCCGCAAGCCGTTCGTCCCGAGCGACGATGATACCCAAGAGTACCGGCAGAATAGCCACCGAGTGCGCTATCGCTATGGCAGCAGCGATGGCGCTGATCGCAAGCCCGTCTTACGCACAAACGTCTGTCACCGTGTATGGTTTGATCGATGCGGCCGTTGTCGCCAATAACAAGGTTGCAATCGCCGGCGGCAATACTACCGGCAGCAGTCTTAGCATAGCCTCCGGCACGTTGCAGGGATCGCGCCTCGGCTTCAAAGGCACTGAAGATCTGGGCGGCGGATTAAAAGCGCTCTTCGTCGTCGAAGCCGGTTTTAATGTCAATAACGGTAGCTCGGGCCAAGGCGGCGTGATGTTCGGCCGCACCTCGATCGTCGGACTTTCCGGCAGTTACGGCCAAGTCGCGCTGGGACGCCAGACCGACTTCGCCTATACCGATCTCTCTACATACACATCGTCCAGTCCGTTCGGATTTTCCACCCTGGTCAATAGCGTGCATGCCAATAACCTCGACCGTACCGAAGGCTCGCGCCTCAATAACTCGATCCGTTATGACACGCCCGGCACCCTTGGCGGCTTTAAAGCGAGTGCGATTTACGGCATGGGCCAACAGGCCGGCAATGGATCGGCCGGCCAGTCCGCTGGCGTTGGCGCTGCATATACGGCCGGCCCGTTCACGGCAGGCTTAAGCTACTTCCAGGCAAAAGCGGCATCGGCCGCTGGCGTCACACCCACGGTGCCGTCGAGCGACACCGGCACGGTTTGCGCCAACGTCATCGGCCATGCAGGCGATACCTGCCTGAAGACGACCACCCTGGTGACCGGCTATAAATCCGGCCCGATGCTGGTCTATGCCTCCTGGTCGCACGTCCAGCAGCCGCTGGCCGGCGTCAGCGCGACACAAACCCTGGGCGGCGCAAGCAACAGGCAAATCAATTTGTTCGATGTCGGCATGACATACAACCTGACCGGCCCGTTGAAATTACTGGCCAGTGTGGTGCAAGATCGCGCCGCGTTCGTCGGCACGACTTCCGGTCGCGTGCTGCAATACAACCTGGGTGTCGATTATGTCTTGTCCAAGCGTACCGATCTGTATTCGCTATTCGGAACGCAACGGACTTCCGACATGCTGGCGCCAGGCATTTTCGGTGCACCGGGTGCGGATAATTCGCAAAGCGTTTTCCTGGTGGGCATGCGGCATACGTTTTAACGAGCGGCAAGCGCATGAAAAAATACCCCAAAAGCCTGAACAGATATCTAGCTTTTGGGGTGACGTTGTTGCCGGCTTGCTGAAGAAATCATGACGTTCGCGTTTTAAGCGATTTTTTCTTATTTACGCAATATATTACGTAAATAGAATATACGTAATATATTGCGTAAAAACATATTGCGCAGGTGCGCGCACAACGATCATTAGAATAAACGAGCACAAATGAGCACAAATAAAATCGAAGTCAAGGTCATCAACAAGGTACTGGAAGCGCAAGATATTGCAAGCTTTGAACTGGCGCGCACCGATGGTGCATCGCTGCCGCCGTTCAGTGCCGGCTCGCACATCGATGTACAGGTCAAGGGCGATATCGTGCGGCAGTATTCGCTATGCAATCACCCCGGTGAAACCCATCGCTACCTGATTGCCGTATTGCGCGATCCCGCCTCGCGCGGTGGATCGATCGCCATGCACGATCAGGTGCAAATTGGCGATGTCATTTCCATTAGCGAGCCTAAAAACCATTTCCCGCTGGCGCCGGCCAAACATGCATTGCTGCTGGCAGGCGGCATCGGCGTCACGCCGATCCTCTGCATGGCGGAGCGGCTGGCGCAGATCGGCGCGGATTTCGAGATGCATTACGCAGCACGCTCGCCGGAGCGCATGGCGTTTCGCAAACGGATCGAGAGCGGCGCCTTTGCCGGCCGCGTGCATTTTCATTTCGACGATGGCGATCCGCAGCAAAAGCTCGATGTTAAAAAAGTACTCGCCGATGCGCCGGCCGATGCTGCGCTCTATGTCTGCGGGCCGAGCGGTTTTATCGACTACGTGATCGGCGCGGCGCAAGCCGCTGGCAAACCGGCAGAGACCATCCATAAAGAGTATTTCGGCGCGGTGCTGCAAACCACCGCCGACGATGGCCAATTCCAGATCAAGCTGGCCAGCTCGGGCGCCGTCTATTCGGTGCCGGCCGACAAGACCGTGCTGGAGGTGCTGGTAGAAAATGGCGTTGACGTCCCCTATTCCTGCGAACAAGGCGTATGCGGCACCTGCCTGACACGTGTGCTGGAGGGTATCCCCGATCATCGCGATATGTATCTCAGCGATGAAGAGCAGGCGCAAAACGCACAATTCATGCCCTGCTGCTCACGTTCCAAAAGCACATTGCTGGTGCTTGATCTTTAAGCGCTTGTTGCGAAATTGAGGGCAAGGCGGACTGTTGCGCGCTGTAGCGGATGTTTGTGCGCAGTGAGGTAAAGGGGGAGGTGGCCGAAGGCCGCCGGAGGACACGAACGGAGCACAAACATCCGCCACAGCCCGCCGAAGGAAGGATCACCGCAACAGGTAAAACTTAAAGATCAAATCGTCGGCATCAAGAAAGAAAGCAACAAATGGAAACGATAGAACAAAAGAAACAAATGCTGGTAGACGCGATCCTCATGATGGAGCGCGCCCAGGTCATCGATTTCAACGGCCACTTCAGTTGCCGGGTGCCGGGCGCCGATCACATGTTGATCAATTCCGGCAAATCGGTGCGCAGTGCATTGACGGTCGAGGATATTGTCACCATCGATTTCGACGGCAATCTGGTCGAGGGCGATGCAGTGCCGCCGATGGAGTTTCATATCCACTCGGAAATGTACCGTGCGCGGCCGGACGTGAACGCCGTAGTGCATACCCATCCGCTCTGGTCGACACTGTTCAGCATGGCTGGCGTCCCGGTGCAGCCGGTGATCATGCAGGCTGCCGTGCTGGGCGAAATCCGTCTGTTCCCCAAGACCGCCTCGATCAATACCAAACCGCTCGGCGCAGAACTCGCCGCAGCCATGGGCCGGCACCGCGTCATTATGCTCAAATCGCACGGCTCGATGATTGCCGCCGAAGGCATCGTCGAAGCCTTCGTGCTCGGCTTCTATCTGGAAGAAACGGCGCAACGCCAACACATGGCCATGCAAATCGGCTCCCCTACCGTTTTGTCGCCTGAACAATGCGCTGTCATCAACGGCAATCTGTGGAAGCCAAATTTGCTGCGCAAAGTCTGGGACTACCATCAAGGCAAGCTGCACCGCTAAGCGCTAAGAGGCGCAAGCAGATTTCCCCCCCCTCAAAATCACGCTTATTTAATGCATTCCGGCAGCCTCAGGCAGCCCCTTTTTCTCAGGGGCTGATATAGAGCCCCTATGGGCGAAAACCGGTTCAAAAAACAACAGCGATTGTTATTGACATTGACCGCTCACGTAGGTAAATTCACATGTCTTTCTATGTAGACCGATGGTCCGCATAACGGAACAATTGTGAAAACCTAACAAACGTTAAGAGTTGGCCGCGAAACGACAAGATAATTCACACTCAGGAGACACAGCGACATGGAAGCTGTAGGACAAATTATTGCTGCACCCCCAGCCGGGCGGAAGCGCTGGCAAAACATTGAACTTAAATGGCTCATTATCGGGGTGAGCGTGCTAGTTGTAGCCTATCTAGCCTTGATGCCGCTGGGTTTTCTGTTGTGGCAAAGTTTCTTCACGCCGCAAACCTTCGCTAAAGCGGCGCAATTCACGTACGACAATTACATCACTGCCTATACAAGCGTCGAAACGCTGAAATTGTTCATGAATTCGGTGACCTTCGCGATCGGCACCTCGCTGTTCGCTTTCTTCGTCGGCACCGCCTTGGCGTGGATGAACGAGCGCACCAATACCCCGCTTAAATCGCTGTTTTTCGCCCTGTCCATCATTCCGCTGATTATTCCCGGCATTCTGTTTACCGTCGCGTGGATTCTGTTGGGCAGCTCGAAGATCGGCATCATCAATCTGATGCTGCAACACTGGTTCAATACCGACTATGTGTTCGTTAACATCTACTCGATGTGGGGCATGATCTGGGTCGACGGTCTGCACTATTCGTCGATGGCGTTCCTGATCATGACGGCAGCGTTCCGTTCGATGGATCCATCGCTGGAAGAATCGGCAATGATGAGCGGCGCCAGCGTGCCGCAAATTGCATGGCATATCACCTTGAAACTGACCTGGCCGGCTATTTTTGCAACCATCCTGATTCTGTTCGTGCGTTCGATCGAATCGTTCGAAGTGCCGGCGCTGCTCGGCTTGCCGGTCGGCATTCAAGTCTTCACATCGTCCATTTATGAAGCGATCCATCAATATCCGAGTCAAATCGGCCTGGCCTCCTCGTACGCGGTCACGCTGCTGCTGATTACGACGGTCGGCATTTATTTCCAATCCAGATTGTCCAGCCAGGGCAGCAAGTACTCCACCGTGACCGGCAAGGGCTTCCGCCCACGGGCAATGGACCTGGGCAAATGGAAATATCTGACTGCATCGATTTTCGTTCTCTATTTTGCGCTGATCGTGGTCCTGCCGTTCCTGGTGTTGTTATGGTCATCGCTGCAAAAGTTCTACAGCGTGCCATCGATGCAGGCGCTGCATAACCTGAGCTTCGATGCGTATAAATTCATCTGGAATTATCCGACGCTCATCAGCGCGGTCAGCAACAGTCTGTGGCTGGCCGTCGGTACTGCGACGCTGGTCATGCTGCTGACGTCGGTGATCTGCTGGATCGTGGTCAAGACCAAGTTGCCGGGCCGTTGGCTGCTGGACAATCTGGCGTCGTTGCCGATGGTGTTCCCGGGCCTGGTGCTGGGCCTGGCGATCATGATTTTCTACCTCAACGTCAATATCGGCGTCTACGGCACGATGTGGATCATGTTCATCGCCTACGTCACGCGCTTCATGCCCTACGGCTTGCGCTATAACACGACGTCGATGCTGCAGATTCACAAGGAGCTGGAAGAGTCCGCTGCGATGAGCGGCGCATCCTGGTCCACCACGTTCTGGCGCATCATTCTGCCGCTGCTCAAACCGGGCATGCTGGCCGGCTGGATTTACATCTTGATCGTCTCGATCCGCGAATTGTCTACCTCGATTCTGCTCTACAGCCCCGATACCGAAGTGGTGTCGGTACAGATCTGGGAACTGTGGGAAAACGGACAATATGTCGAACTGTCGGCGCTCGGTGTGATGTTCATCATCGCCTTGTTCATCCTGGTAATGCTGGCCCAGCTGATCGGCAAGCAATTCGGCGTCAAAGAAGACTGATCAAAATAAAGGTAGGAGATAAATTATGTTAAACGTAAATGCCTTATTCACTGAATACCCGAACGAAAAGGGTGAGATTGTCAAAGCTGCGCAAGACGTCACTTTTGAAGTGCCCGAAGGAAAATTGTTCACCTTGCTGGGCCCGTCTGGCTGCGGCAAAACCACCACTTTGCGTTCGATTGCAGGACTGGAGCGCCCACGCGCCGGTGAAATTACGGTAGGCGGCATCACTGTATTTTCATCGCAGAAAAACGTTTTCGTGGCGCCGAACAAACGTAACTTCGGCATGGTGTTTCAGTCGTATGCGATCTGGCCGCACATGAATGTGTTCAAGAACGTTGCGTTCCCGCTCAACGTCGGCGCCAAGAAATACAGCAAGAAAGAAATTCAGGACAAAGTCATGCGCGTCTTGACGGCAGTCGGCCTCGATCACGTTGCCGATCGCGAAGCCACCAAGATGTCCGGCGGCCAGCAGCAACGTCTGGCATTGGCGCGCGCGCTGGTGATGGAACCGAAACTGTTGCTGCTCGATGAGCCGCTGTCGAACCTGGATGCAAAACTGCGTGAACGGATGCGTTTTGAATTGAAACGCATGCAGCGCGAACTCGGCCTGACGACGATTTACGTTACCCACGATCAAGGCGAAGCGCTGGCGCTGTCGCATGAAATCGCCGTGATGAATGCCGGCCGCGTGGTGCAGATCGGTTCGCCGCGCGATATCTACGAACGCCCAACCAATAAATTCGTCGCCGATTTCGTCGGCCTGACGAATTTCCTGGATGCGACGATCGAAGCGCCGGACGGCGAAGAAGATCGCTATCGCGTTCAATCCAGCATCGGCCAGTTGAGCGTGACTTCGATGGATCGTTTTGCCAAGGGCGATTCGGTGCTCATTTCGGTACGTCCGGAAGATGTTGAGTTGTACCAACAACGTCCTGACGGCGTAAACGTGATTGAAGCGACGATCGACTTCAAGGTGTTCCTGGGCGAATACATGGATTATCAGCTCAAGATCGGCGAGCAACAAATCCTGTCGCGGGTGCATCCATCGTTCAAGGCCTCGGTCGGCGACAAGGTGTACATGCGTTTGAATCCTGAAAAATGCATCACGATTCAAGATAACAAACAGTATCGGAAAGCAGCTTAATTGTGACCGCCACGGCGTTCCGGAACAAGGTGCGCGTGGCGGCTATTGCTATAGCGGGGTTGATGGCATCGTTATTGGTTGCGGCAGGCGCTGATGGGCAGACTCCAGCTCAGGCGCAGGTTGCCATTCCAATGTATCAAGGCGCCGATCGGACGCAGCGCCTGATTGACGGCGCAAAAAAAGAAGGCGCACTCAATCTGTATACCTCGATGGCGGAAAAGGACGATCGCCGTTTGATCGAGGCCTTCGAGCAGAAGTACGGGATCAAGGTCAAGGTGTTCCGCTCGGCTAAAAACATCTTGTTGCAGCGGGTGATTTCCGAGGCGCGCGCGGGCCATTACGAAGCCGATTTTATCGGCAATCCAAGCCCGGAAATGGAAGCGCTGGTGCGCGAGAGATTATTGCAACCGGTGAGTTCGCCGGTGCAAAAAGATTTGATCCCTGAGGCATTGCCGGCGCATCGGCAATGGACCGGGATGCGGGTATATCTGTTTGTAGAACCGTACAACACCCAACTAGTGAGCAAGGATGCACTGCCGAAGACGTATGCGGATCTGCTCGATCCGAAATGGAAGGGCCGGCTCGGCATCGAGTCCAAACAGCAGGAATGGTTTTACACCCTGGTGCAGGCGATGGGTGAGGAGAAGGGGCTGCGGTATTTCCGCGAGCTGATCAAAAACAACCAGGTTTCGCAGCATAACGGCAATTCGCTGCTGACCAATATGGTGGTCTCCGGTGAAGTGCCGATGGGGCTGGGCCTTTACAGCTACCTGGCCGATCAGCAAAAGGCCGGCGGCGCACCGATCAGCTACGTCACGCTGGCGCCGACGATCGCTTATACCGATGGCCTGGGTATTCCGGCCAAGGCGCCGCATCCTTACGCGGCGACCTTGTTTTATGACTTCATGCTCACCGATGGTCAAAAGATCGTCTCGGAGAACAAGGCCATGACGACCAATAAGCGCGATCAGGCCGCCCTGGCGAAATTCAATCCGCTATTTATGGATGCCGGACGGGTGCTCGATAGTTACGACCGATGGGTCAAGTTATATAACGACGTCTTGAACGGACGATAGACTGCGCCGCCGTCAAGAATTGAGGAATTGAAAAATGAATGCTAGCGATAATGTCCTGCTGACGCGTACCGGCCCCGGTACGCCGATGGGTGACGTGTTTCGGCGTTATTGGATTCCGGCGCTGATGTCGTCCGAGATGCCGGAGTGCGACGGCGCGCCGGTGCGGGTGAAGATTTTGTCGGAGCGCCTGATTGCGTTTCGCGACACCGAAGGCAAGCTGGGCCTGATGGATGAATTCTGCGCGCACCGCGGCGTATCGCTGTGGTTCGGCCGCAATGAAGAAAACGGCCTGCGCTGCCCTTATCACGGCTGGAAATACGATACCACCGGCCAATGCGTCGATGTGCCGTCCGAATCGGCCGAGAGCGGTTATTGCAAAAAAATCAAACTGACGTCTTATCCGCTGATCGAGCGCGGCGGCATTCTGTGGACTTACATGGGCCCGCCGGAGTTACAACCGGAATTGCCGATGTACGAATGGGCGACAGTGCCGGCGGCCAATCGCTTCGTTTCCAAGCGCGCGCAGGAATGCAATTATCTGCAGGCGATGGAAGGCGGTCTCGATTCCTTCCATTCGACTTTCCTGCACAAGATGTCGGTCGGCGAAGACCCCTTGCTCAAGCGCGATCCCCTGAGCATGAAATTGCTCAAGGCCGATCAGCAGCCGGCATTCGTGCCGCTTGAATCGCCCGGCGGTTTATATATCGCAACCCGCCGCAACGCCGAGGACGATCAGTATTACTGGCGCGTCACGCAATGGCTGATGCCTTGCTTCAATCTGTTTCCGCCCTATGAAGGCAATCCATACGGCGGCCATGCCTGGGTGCCGATCGATGATGAGCATGCGTATACGTGGAGCTGGGATTACCACCCGGAGCGCGCATTGCGCGCGGAAGAAATCGAAGCGATGAAGGCCGGCAAGGGCATTCACAGCCTGACCATCGACGGGACGTCGCGGCCGATTGCCAACAAGGACAACGATTATCTGATGGACCGCATGGCGCAAAAAGAGAGGAAGACTTTTTGCGGCGTGATGGGGATTGCCGAGCAGGACGCGGCGGTGCAGGAAAGCATGGGGCCGATCGAAGACCGCAGCAAGGAAAACCTGGTTGGCACCGACAACGGCATCATCATGACGCGCAACCGTTTGTTGCGCGCCGTCAAGGCGGTCCAGGCCGGCAAAATGCCGCCGGGCGTCGATGCGCTATCGCAGCGGGTGCGGGCATTCTCGGCCGTATTACCACGGTCGGCAGCGCTGCATTCCGCGCCTGAAATGCAAGTCAAAGCTAACTCGGGAGGCATCACATAATGTTAATGCGCGCCGTTCTTCTTGTATTGCTGGGTGTGACTGGCCTGACCGGTTTGACCGGTTCGACCAATGCTTCTGCAGCAGCTGCCGATGTGGCGGCGATTGCGCAATACAAGGGGGCCGACCGGACCCAGCGTCTGATCGATGGCGCGAAGAAAGAAGGCGAACTGCTTACCTACAGTTCGCTGGAGGCGAGCGATTTGGCCGCGCTCAATAACGCGTTCGAGCAAAAATACGGCATCAAGGTCAAAACCTGGCGCGCCGCTTCCGACTCGATCCTGCAACGCACGCTGCAGGAGGCGAAAGCCGGCCGCTTCGATGTGGACGCGGTCGATGCCAGCACGCCGATCCTGGAAGCGCTGCATCGGGAGAAATTGCTGGTCCCGGTGCAGTCGCCTTATCTGGCCGATATGTTGCCGCAAACCGTGCCGGCGCATCATGAATGGGTCGGTTCGCGTCTGAATGTGTTTGTGCAAGCGTACAACACGAAACTGGTGAAAAAAGAAGATCTGCCGCAAAGCTACTACGATCTGCTCGACCCCAAATGGAAGGGCAAGCTGAGTGTCGAAGCAACCGACGACGACTGGTTTGCCACACTGGTGAAGGCGCTGGGAGAAAAAAAGGGATTGCAGCTATTTCACGATATCAAGGCCGGCAACGGCTTATCGGTGCGCAAGGGCCATACCTTATTGACCAAGATGGTCACCTCGGGCGAGGTGCCTTTTGCATTGGCGGTTTATAACTTTACCGCCACCCAGCTCCGAGACAGCGGCGCACCGATGGAGTGGTATGCGATCTCGCCGGCGATCGCGCGCGCCAATGGGCTCGGCATCACGGCCCGCGCGCCGCATCCGTATGCGGCCCTGCTTTATTACGATTTCATCATCAGCGATGACGGTCAGCAGATTTTGCTCAAGCGCGGCTTCATGCCGTCGAGCACCAAAATTGCGACGCCCTTCAGCAAGATGCCTTTGAAAGTAGTGGATCCGGCGCAGATGCTGGACGATGGCGATAAGTGGACGCGTCTTTACGATCAAATCGTGGTCAAGGGAAATTAAGCAGCAGAGGACAAGGCAGCAAGAGGACAAAGCAGCACAGGACAAGGCAGTATCGGACAGCACAACCAGGGAGAGCAGCATGAGTACTGAACAGCCTAAAAAAGAGAAGTATCACCACAATAAGAATCGTATCTTTGTGCGTGAAATTTCGGACGCGTACAGCCTGAAGGCTGAATTGGAGCGTCTGCGCAACATGCCGCGCGTGCGCCGTGGCGCCGATATCGAGATGACCGACGGCCCGCAAGCATACAGCCGCCATTATGTCGAACCGAAGGATGGTATTACCCAGAATTTCCATTTGCATCTGGAAGAGTATTCTCCCGGCGGCAAATCGCAAAAGCACGGTCACGTCAATGAAGCCGCGTTCTATATTCTCGACGGCACCGGCTATGAAATCCACGATGGCATCCGCTACGACTGGACTGCCGGCGATATCGCCATTGTTCACAACAATTGCGTGCATCAGCATTTCAACGCCAGCAAAACCAAGCCGGCACGCGCGCTGGTGCTGAAAACCAAGCCGATGTATCTGTTCATGAACATGCTGTTCCAGTATCAAGTGGAACATCGCACGGACGAAATCGCAGAAGGCGGCGAAGGCTTTGTGCCGCGTACCGCCGAGGATGATTACAACCATCCGAAGTAAACGTCATTAAATAACAGTAAACAATAAAGGAATCAGAATGGCATGGGGCGAATCGAAGACCTGGTTGACAGGCACCGAGAACAAAGAGCTGTATCAGGATCTGCTGGATGATGCAGCAGAAGCGCCGGCCCGCAACGGCAAGCGCAAGAAAGTAGTGCATCCCAGCGAAATGCCTTGGGAAATGTCGCGTCAGGGCATTCTGAAGCATTTGCTGAACGAGCAAATGAACACTCGGATGGAAACAGTCGATGCTTACATGCTGCTGATTCCGCCGGGCAGCCGTTCGGGCAAGCATCGCCATCTGGCTGAAGAGTGTTTGTATGTGGTCGAAGGCCGCGGCTACGATCTGCATCAAGATTGCGACGTTGAAATCACCGATACCTACCACTGGAAAGTGCAGGACGAAGTCAAGCGCTACGAATGGGAAGCCGGCGACGTAATCTACATTCCACCAAATACCGTGCATCAGCATTTCAATGCCGATGCCGAGCGGCCGGTGCGTCTGATTTCGGCGATCAACCGTATTTATCAGAAATTTGGTTTGAACGATATCGAACAGCTGGAAGATGCGCCTGAGTACAAGCCGGGCATCACTTTGACGGCTGAACTGGTGGCCGAATATCTGAAGCCAAAGAGCAAATAATTAGTAATTGTTGTGCCGTTGCAACAAAGTTTTAACTTTTTTTTCTTATCTAAAGCAGGGAGTATTGAATGGCAAAAGACGCATTGGTTTCGGTCGAGCTCGCGAGTAAATTCGCGACCGAAAAGGAAACCCCATATACACGTTGGGTAGAAGCAGAAGGACTCGACATCATCAGCGCACACTATATTCCGAGCTTGCTCACATGCGATTTAAAACCATGGGCACGTCGCGGCGGTAAAGGTGTGTACATCAACCACGAAGCATCACGCACCTCCAATGATTGCTACGTGTGCGAAATCGCGCCCGCAAAACAACTTGAGCCGCAACGCCAATTGTTTGAAGAAATGATCTATGTCCTGAGCGGCAAAGGTTCGACCACAGTGTGGAATGACGCGGGTAAGCGCGTTACTTTCGAATGGCAGGCCGGTTCTTTGTTTGCGATTCCGCTCAATGCAATTTGCCAGCATTTCAATGGTTCAGGCAAAGAAGCTGCGCGTTTTGTCGCCGTGACAAATGGTCCCGGCGTCATCAATTTGTACGAAGATCTCGACTTCATTTTCAAGACCCAATACGACTTCAAAAACCGTTTCTCGGGCGAGCCGGATTACTTCGATAACAAGGGCGAACAGAAGGGCTTGTTGTTGGAAACCAACTTCGTTGCAGACGCCGTTAACCTGCCGTTGATCAGCGCCAAAGAACGCGGTGCAGGAGGCGGACACATCCGTTTCAACATGGCCAAGGGTTCGATGAACAGCCATATTTCGCAGTTCCCAATCGGTACTTACAAAAAAGCGCATTGCCACGGTCCCGGCGCTCATGTCATTATCCTGTCAGGTGAAGGTTATAGCTTGATGTGGCCGGAAGGCGAAGAGCCACGACGCTATGACTGGCAAGTCGGTTCGATGGTTGTGCCGCCAAACCTGTGGTTCCACCAGCATTTCAATACAGGCACAACACCAGCGCGTTATCTGGCGTTCAAGCATGAGGTGGTATCGATTCGCAATGCGCAAGGCGTGCCTAAAGCATGGATCAGCCAACGCGTAGGCGGCGATCAAATCGATTACGCGGACGAAAGCCCGGTTGTACGCGATCTGTTCAAAGATGCGTTGTCCAAACATGGCCTGGAGCCACGCATGGCGGATGCATATCAGGCTGAATTGGCCGATTTGCCGCCAAAGCAGTAAGTAGCAATTTATCGAGTATCGATAAATTGGTAGCAGGGTTCGATTGGAAGTGAATTCACCAACGCACGCAAAGGTATAAAGGTGAATTCAAAGCGCCATTTTTCAATCGGACCGACGTTCCACATATAAGAATCTAACAATCGACAATGTGGTCGTGACTATGCGCAGGGAAGAAGTAAATTCAAGCTAATTGTTTTTTTAACGGAGGGGGATCTCAATGTTCGACACGAAAAGTAAATTAATGGTTGCTGCAATTGGCGCCGCGTTTGCATTGCCGATGGTGGCTCAAGCGCAGACCAACGTAACAGTGTACGGTAGGCTTTATCCAAGTATCAATAACCTCAGCCTCTCAGGCGCCTCAGGCGTCGGCAGCACGAGCACCCTGTCGACTGGCTCTTCAGCGCCAAATTTAAGTGTGACATCGATGGAATCGCCAAACTCCCGCCTTGGTTTCAGGGGTACGGAAGATCTGGGCGATGGTTTGTCGGCTATCTTCCAATTGGAAATTGGTTTCAGCAGCAACACCGGCGCGCTATCGACAGCCAATACACCATTCAGCCGCGATACATTCGTCGGCCTGTCTTCCAAGACTTTTGGTACGATCCGTCTGGGCAACATGGACACCGTGTATAAGAGTCTGGGCGATCAAATGCCGTTCCTGGGCATCACCAGCGGTAACTTCATGTCGACCAGCAGCATTTTGTCGAAGTCGACTTTCACAACGGATTCGGCATCGAGCTTCCATCTTCGCCGCCAAAACAGCGTCTACTACACATCGCCAACAGTCGCCGGCTTCACTGGCCTGTTCGACTGGTCGCCTAATGGCACCGCAGGCGATGCCAAGCAGGGCGTGATTTCGACTGGCGTCAAATACGAAAACGGTCCTATCTACGCTGCTCTGGCGTATGAACGGCACACAGATCTGTTCGGCGGTTCGAACGGTATGCTCGCCAACGGCGGTGCAGATACTGCTTTGTCGAATATCACCGCTAGCTCTACCAACGGCATGCATTCGACGGACCAAGCGTTCCGCGGCACATTCCAGTATTCGTTCCCTGATAACTGGAAAGCTGAAGCCGATATCGCTAATCTGCGTTTCTCGGAAACAGGTCAGACTGCTACGGGCAAGTTCAATACCTATAGCCACAACACTTGGTCTATCGGTGTCGAAAAAGACATCGGTGCAGTGAGCCTGGTCGGTTCCTACGGTCGTGAAACCTCGGGTACTTGTACTTTGACAGGCGGTGTTGCCTGTTCTACCAACGGTCTGCAAGCGCAAATGCTTAACCTGGGTGTAGGTTATTCGTTTTCGAAGCGTACAGAGTTGTTCGCTGTCTATTCGAAGTTCCTGACAGGTCAATCCGCTTATGCGGAGAACGTGTATTCGACTGGTGGCAAAGTGTCTGCCGGTCAGGACTCAAACATCGTTGCTGTGGGTATTCTCCACACATTCTGATGTTGTTGTAATGAACAAAAAACGGGTCGAAGTCTGACCCGTTTTTTGTCCAGGTTTTTTTGCAATGTCGTACTGATTAAGAAATCAAGTTAAGAAATAGTATTGGCTTGACTGCTGGATCAAGGTCAAGGAAGGAGAAATGCAAACTCTAACATTACCTGAATATCGGAGCGCCGATTACGAACACCGTTCTATCGTCGATGTCTTTCCGAATCAATACAAGATCATCAAGAATTTGCCATCGGCAGATTTCACCACAAAGCGTTTGCACGCAGCAGACCGCTTCAATTTATTCTCCATCGCTTACAGCGCCAATCCGGTTCAGCCGGAACAGCAGGGAAATACCAGGGCTTCAGGGCCGTTGCCGATCGAGACCGGCAGCGGCTTTTCTATCGCGCTCTTAAAACGAGCCGCACAATATTTCAACTATAAAAAAGGATTCAAGCAATGTATAAGCAGATTTCAAGGCGTCGCGTACTCAAGACAATCTTAGGGAGCGCCTCTGCGGCCGCTTTCATGTCGGTTGGCGGTTCCGCCTTCGCGCAGGCAGCCACACAAAGCACCACCGCCGGTGTCGCCGCGTATGCCGGCGCCGATCGTCAAGCGCGCTTGATCGAAGGCGCCAAGAAAGAGGGTAATCAACTCACCATTTATACCTCGGCGCCAACCGACGACATGGCGATTTTCACGGGTGCGTTTGAAAAGAAATACGGTATCAAGGTCAAGCTCTGGCGTTCCAGTTCGGAAAATGTGCTGCAACGTTCGGTGACCGAGGGCCGCGCCGGCCGTTTCGATGTCGACATCATCGACACCAACGGTCCCGAAATGGAATCGCTGCATCGCGAACAAATGCTGCAGGTAGTCAATTCGCCTTACCTGGCCGATCTGATCAAGCCGGCCCTTCTGCCGCACGGCGAATGGGTCAGCACGCGTCTGAATGTGTTTACGCAGGCTTACAACACCAATCTGGTGAAGCCGGCCGATTTGCCGAAGACTTACTACGATCTGCTCGATCCCAAATGGAAAGGCAAGCTGGGCATCGAAGCGGAAGATCTGGATTGGTTCGCCGGCGTGATCACGGAACTGGGTGAAGCCAAGGGTTTGAAACTGTTCCGCGATATCGTTGCAACCAATGGTATTTCGGTGCGCAAGGGCCATACTCTGCTGGCTAATCTGGTCGCTTCCGGCGAAGTGCCGCTGGCGCTGACGGTTTATAACTACAAGGTCGATCAGCTAAATAAAAAAGGCGCACCGATTCAATGGTTCGCGATCCCGCCGGCATTCGCCCGGCCGAACGGTATCGGTATGCTGCGCCGCGCGCCGCATCCGAATGCCGCCGTGTTGTATTACGATTTCATGCTGAGCGATGCACAGCAAATCATGCTGAAGCTGAGCTATGTGCCTACCAGCAAAAAGGCTGACACGCCTTTGAACAAAATACCGCTGAAATTCGTCGATCCCAAGGTGGTTCTGGATGAGAACGAAAAGTGGCGAACCCTGTACGAACAGATTATTACCAATCAGTCGAAATAAGGTTCACGTTGTTCACGGCCTGCGGCCGCAGGCCGTGGGTTCCGATAGCCCTGCAAAAGAACGCCCACAGAACCCCTGAAGAAGCAAAAATCAAAGAATATCAGGAGAAGTTATGAACAGCGCCGCAATCGCCGCCGACACATCGGCCACCAATGCACCGCCCAGGAAATCGTTCCGCGAAGTCTGGGTAATTGCCATCGGTCACGGACTGACCCACTGGTATCCCGCTACCTTTTATTTATTGCTGCCGCTGATCGGCAAAGAGCTGGGGCTCGATTACAGCCAGATCGGTCTGATCATGAGCTGCCAATATATCGCCGGCGCAATCTCGAATGTGCCGGGTGGCATGCTGGTCGATACGGTCGGTAAAAAAGGTCTGCTGATGGCCTTGTCGCTGTTCTGGGTCGGCTTCCCTTATCTGCTGATGAGTTTTACGCATAGCTATGTGATGCTGCTGATGTGCGTGGCGATGGTCGGCGTGGGCAACAATTTGTGGCATCCGACCGCGATACCGATGCTGGCGCAGCGTTTCCCTGAGCGCAAAGGGTTGGTACTGTCGCTGCACGGCATGGGCGGCAACGCCGGCGACGCACTCGCGCCGCTTGCCATCGGCGCCTTGCTGGCAACGTTCAGTTGGCGTCAGATCGTCGTGATGAACGCCATTCCCGGCGCCATCATGTCGGTGCTTATTCTGGTTTCGGTCGGCACGCTGACTTTCGGCCGCAAGAAAAAGCCCGTCGCCGCCAGCGAGGAAACCAGCCAGAAGGTCGGCGAGTATGCGCATGGATTGCGTGCGCTGCTGCGCAACAGGGTGCTGATCCTGCTGGCGGTCAGCTCGGCCTTCCGTTCCATGACGCAGACCACGCTCTTAACTTTTTTGCCGGTCTTCCTGGCCTATGAAATGGGGTATTCGCCGATGTGGATCGGCAGCTGCATGTTCATGTTGCAGGCGGCCGGCTTTGCTGCCGCGCCGGTCGCAGGGCATCTCTCGGACACCATGGGGCGGCGCCGCATCATCGTGACCAGCATGGCCATGACGGCTGTCGTGCTGGCCTTTATGGCCGTGGCAGGACGCTCGCATGCGTTTGTAGTGTTCATTGCGATCCTGGGGTTTTTCCTCTACGCGGTGCGCCCGGTGCTGCAAGCGTGGCTGCTGGAAGCAACGCCGAAAAACATGGGCGGCACCAGTATCGGCGTGCTGTTCGGCATGCAGGCGCTGGGCTCTGCAGTGGGACCGATTCTCGGCGGCGTAGCAGCAGATCATTGGGGCCTGATGAGCACCTTTTATTTCCTGGCCTGCACCATCGTGGTGGCTAATCTGTTCGTCTTCTTTGTACCGGTGCCGGAGAACGAAAAGCGGGTCGCGAAGATTTAAAACTTCGTTGGACCTCGTGGGCCTGCGCAGGTGATTCTTCCTTCGCTACGCAGGCCAGTCTGGAAAGGCAGGGGCTGTGCCCTATTTTTAAAAAAAGGGGCTACACCCCTCACCCAAACGAACGGTCTTTTATGGATTTAGAGAAAATTTGCAAATGACTGATTTTCTTTAGCACCATAAAAAATCGTTCGTTTGGGTGAGGGGTGTAGCCCCTTTTTTTAAAAATAGGGCACAGCCCCTGCCTTTCCGACTGGCCTGCGTAGCGAAGGAAGGATCACTACCACCGCAGGTAAAACTGAAGCAATGAATTACGAACTGGTTTTAGGGCACGCCAGCGCATCGGCGGCGAACGCAGGCTGATCGGGATCGATGTAAATCTTGCCATCGAGCGCATGGACGCTATAGGTGCGCAGCGGAGTCATGCAGGGCGGTGAGACTACTTCGCCGGTGCGAATGTTGAATGCGCCGTTGTGGAAATCGCATTCGATCACATCACCGTCGATATAGCCTTCCGATAACGAGCCCGGACCATGCGTGCAAAGGTCGTCGGTGACAAAAAATTTTCCCGCCAGGTTGAACACGGCCAGGCACAGGCCGGCCTTTTCAACTTTGAGCGCCGCATTGTCGGCGACGTCGGTGCTGGCGCAAAGTTCGAGTAAATCAACGGCATTGCTGGTGTCGGTCTGGGCGTTCATGGAGGTCATTTGTGGTTAAAAATAAGTGAGGTAATTTACATTAAATGTTGTCAGAAAGGTCAGTTTTTCCCGTCAGGAAAACGGCCCAGCATTGACAGAGAAAAGGGTCTAATGATATCGTATCCTGACTTTTAGGAACGTCGTTCCGTATAAAAGAACGATAATTTAGAGTTGACCCCTCGCTGTTAAGCAAAGGCGGGCAGGCCGCGGATCCAGGATTTGATTGACGAAGAAGCTCTTTTGAGGAATGTGAAATGACCAAACGCGAA
>JAQGNR010000204.1 GCA_028291765.1 Herbaspirillum sp. | reverse complement strand
GGCGCACCGAAACCGGCAGGCCGCAGCTTCAGCAAACCTAGCGCACCGCGCAAAGACGGCGGCAGCGGCGGCGGCTACAAAGGCGCCAGTGCACGGACCGACGGCGCACGCCGGTCGTATGGCGATCTTTAATCACCGATCGTTAAACGCATTAAATAAGTAAACTTAAAAAGCCGCTACGGAAATAAACCGTAGCGGCTTTTTTTATACCTGTAAAAATCAATAACGGAACAAAAGCAGATCAAGAACCGCAGTTGGCCGCAGCACCGGATCTAATGTCATCAACCGTTGCGGCAATTGCCGTACTCGCCATGGCAACTGTCTTTTGCATTGCCGCCACCAGCGCTTGCGTCCCGCCGCTACCGACCGGCGCCGAATACGTCGCCTGACACGAGGCGGCACGCCCATCGTCGCTACGTGTCACCGTCCAGCCAAAGGCTGCGTTCACATGATCGCCGCTGATGGCATCGAACTGCCGCAGATCGACTGCAATACGATAGACCGCTTGCCCGGCCGGCCGGCCGCCATGTTTGACATCGACCGCGCCCAGTTGCGCCGCAATGCCGTTGGCCAGCGTATCGTGCAATTCATTATTGAACGACGAAGTCCAGCGATCCTGTTCCAGTATTTCCATGCGGTCGCCTTGTTGCACCACCAGTTGCGGCCGCGTCAAACGCTCCGGCACGCCGACCGGCCCAAGGTCGATGAATATGGCCGTGCTGCGGATTGGCGTTGGCGCTGATGCGGCAGTTTGCAGCCCGGCGTCAGGCGCAGCCAGGCTATAAAACCGCACCGGCGGCGAAGAAGAACAGGCCGTCAGCCAAAGCGCTGTCGCCGTCAATGCAACCGTTTTCAGCAGCGCCTTGCGCATGCGCATTTGCGTCCTTATTTGCGGCCGTATCTGCATCCCTGATTGCATCATTTTCCATCCTCCGGCTTGCCACGGATCAACGATTCCGGATGGCGTTCAAGATAATCCGTCAGTACCCGCAAAGAACCGGCAGCGCGCGACATTTCCTCTAAAGTCTGACGCAAATCCTGTTGCAGCGGCGCGTCTTCGGACAAGGTCTTCTGCGCCGCATCCAAGGTCTTGCGTACATCTTTCATCGCCGCGGTTACTTCCGGCGCAACATCGTTATTCAGATGCTGCGTCAATTGCTCCGCACTGTTCAAGGTCCGATCCAGCGTCTTCATGGTCTTCTGCAAATCGGCGCCGATTTCATCGAAAGGTACTTTGCTCAATTTGCGCGCGATCTCGCTGATTTGCGATTGCAACTCATCGAGCGCACCCGGCACGGTCGGCAAGATGATCGGCGTCTGGCTCGCATCGAACTGAACCGGCGGCGCTTTCGGGAAGAAATCCCGCGCCACATAGATCTGACCGGTCAGCAGATTACCCGGCCGCAATTGCGCGCGCAGCCCGCGGCCGATGAAGTAAGCCAGACGCTCCTTCTCGGTGTATTTTTTCTCATCGCTGCGAGCGCCCACCAACAATTTGCGGCCCAAGCGCTCCGGATAAATCTGTATCAGCACCGGCATCACAAACTCACGCGCTTTCTGATCGTACTCAATCCCGATCGATTTCACCTCGCCCAGCGCAACGCCGCGGAAATCGACCACCGCCCCCGGCGACAAACCACGTAGCGACTGCTTGAAATACAGCAGCAGCGTTTCGGCATGCCCATCCGGCGGTTTCAATGCGGTTTCCTCATCGCCGGCCAGTTGAAACTCGGTATTTTCGCCGGCAGCCATGCCGAAATCGTCATCCGGGGCCCGGAACGCAACGCCGCCCAGCAGCATCGTCGCCAAGGCCTGCGTGCGCAATTTGAAACCGCTGGCATTGAGTTCTATGTCCAGACCACTGGCGTGCCAGAAACGGGTATTGACGCCGACGAATTTATCATAGGGCGCATTGATGAACAGGCGCAGCGTAATGCCCTTGCCGTCCGGATTCAGTTCATAAGCGGCCACCTGCCCGACTACGATGCGCCGGTAATACACGGGCGAGCCGATGTCGAGCGAGCCCAGATCGTCCGCATGCACCACGAACTGCTTGCCGGACGCATCGCGCGTAATGATAGGCGGCGCTTCCAGCCCGGTGAATTCATCCACGGTCTTCTCCGAGGTGCCCGCATCGGCCGCAATATAAGCGCCCGACAACAAGGTGCTGATACCGGAAACACCGGATGCAGCCACCCGTGGCCGCACCACCCAGAAGCGGGTATCGTCGGCGGTAAAACTCTTGGCTTCCTTGGTCAATTGCACTTTGATCTGCACATGCGTGCGGTCTTCGCTCAAGCCGATGGTCTGCACCGTACCGATATTGACGTCTTTATATTTAACGCTGGTCTTGCCGGCCTCCAGGCCTTCGGCCGAACGGAAGGTGATGGTAATTTGCGGTCCGCGATCGGACATCAGCTTGACCACCAGCGTCAGACCGACCAGCGCGGCCACCAGCGGGATCAGCCATACCAGCGAAGGCAGCCAATTACGCTGGCGCACCCGGCGCGGGCGTGGCGCAGCGGGAAGCGCCGGCTGTTGCGGGTTTTCGTCACTCATAACAATCGCTTTCCATTTCCATGATCTCTGAATCTTTTTGCAAATGATCCCATGCCAGGCGCGGGTCGAAACTGATCGATGCCAGCATGGTCAGCACCACCACCGAGCCGAACGCCGCCACGCCGGGGCCGGGCGTAATCGTCGCGAAACCCTGAATCTGCACCAGGCCGGCCAACAATGAAACGACGAAGACATCCAGCATCGACCAGCGGCCGATAAACTCTACAATCCGATACAGGCGAGCCCGCTGCAACAGCCGCCAAGTACTGCCATACTGCGCGCTGAGCAGCATTAATATCATGGCCGACAGCTTGAACAGCGGCACCAGGAAACTGGCGATAAATACCACCGCCGCCAGTTCCCACTCGCCGTTGACCCAGAAATAAATAATGCCGCTCATGATGGTATCGCGCTGCTCATCGATCAAGGTCGTCGTGACCATGACCGGCAACAAATTGGCAGGGAGATATAAAATGCAGGCGGCAATCACAAATGCCCAAGTGCGCTGGATGCTGTACGGTTTTCGGCTATGCAGTATGGCGTCGCAACGGGCGCAAGCTTCGCCATCGCAGGCATCACGCCAGACAGTGCCGCAGGCATCACAAGCAATCATGCCCTCGCTATGGGCGGTCAGCGCCGCCGCTCCGGTGGCATCCTGCGTCAGCGCTTCGCCCCAGCACTCGAACCCTACTTGATGCGCCGCATGCTCAGCATCCTCTTCGGGCTCCCGATCGCGCGGCCGGCTCATGCGAGCAACCCATTGCGGCGGCGCTCGGCAAGCTGCCACAGATAACGCGGACTGAATGTCACGACCAGCACCAACAATATCGTCAGGCCGGCAAATGCCCATAAAGCCACACCCGGAATCACACTGGCCAGGCTGGACAACTTGATGATCGCCACCAGTACGCCCAACAGAAAAACCTCCACCATGCCCCAGGGCCGCAGCAGCAGCAATAGACGCGCCAGCAAATTGAAGCCGGCCATCGTTCCATCATGCCGCAACGGCAATAGCAGGTACAACAGGATTAATAATTGCAGCAAAGGAAACAGTATCGTGGTGGCCAGTACCAGCATGGCAACCGACGGCATGCCTTCGTTGCTGAGCGCTATCACAGCGCCCAGCAGTGTGGTGGCGTTGCGGATTCCCTGAATTTCGATTTGCACGATCGGAAAACTGTTGGCGATGATAAAGACGATCAGGCTGGCGATGGCCAACGGCACCATATGCACGATCTGATGTTCGACATTGCGCTCCAGCTCGGCGCCGCAACGCTCGCAATGCGCGATCTCTCGACGCTTTAAATTAAGCCTCTGGTAAATGGCGTCGCACTCGTGGCACGCGATCAATTCGCTGACTTCTTGCATAAAGTGTCCGGGTAATGGAACGAATCGATTCTAACACCAGCTGGACAGGTAATTCTTACTGGGGCAACGCTGATGAAGTGCCAGGCGTCAGGCGGGCTGTGGCGGATGGTTGTGCGCAGTGAAGTAAAGGAGGGAGGCGGCCGCAGGCCGCCGGAGGGACATGAACGGAGCACAACCATCCGCTACAGCCCGCCTGACGCCTGGCACTTCATCAGCGTTGCCTTAAGAAATATCATGGAAGGCGAACGCAGGCCCGGGCGCGCGCCAGCAACAAGGTCCGCTCCCGGCTATTGCGCGTCAACGCCGCCGCACGCTCGAATTCGATGCGCGCCTCGTCGAGGCGATTGAGTTTGGCCAGAAAATCGCCGCGCACGCTCGGCAGCAAATGATAATTTTGAAGCGCCGGCTCTGCTCTGAGCTGATCGACCAGCTCCAGCCCGGCTGCCGGCCCGAACGCCATCGCCAAGGCAACCGCGCGATTGAGTTCCACCACCGGCGAGGGCGCCAGTTGCGCCAGGGCATCGTACAGCGCCGCAATGCGCTTCCAATCGGTCGCCTCGGGCGTCAAGGCACAGGCATGGCAAGCGGCGATGGCGGCCTGCAACGCGTACGGACCGAAGCCGCCGCCGAGTTGCCCGGCACGCTCCAGCGCCGCGAGACCGCGACCGATCAGGAGCCGATCCCAACGCGAACGATCCTGCTCCAACAACAACACCGGCGCGCCATCGGCATCGACCCGCGCCTGCGCACGCGAGGACTGAATCTCCATCAACGCCACCAGACCATGCACTTCGGCCTCGGCCGGCGCGAGTTCGGCCAGAATACGACCCAGGCGCAGCGCCTCTTCGCACAATGCCGGGCGCAACCAATCATCGCCCGCGCTGGCCGCATAGCCTTCGTTGAAAATCAGATAGATAACCTGCAATACCGAGCCCAGACGGGCCGCCAATTGATCTGCGCCGGGCAGCTCGAACGGCGCGCGCGCTTCGGCCAGCGTGCGCTTAGCGCGGACGATGCGCTGCGCGACGGTTGCATGCGGCGCCAGAAAAGCACGCGCGATTTCCTCGGTGGTCAGCCCGCCCAGCAGACGTAAGGTCAAGGCGACCCGGGCTTCGGTCGATAGCACCGGATGGCAAGCGATGAACACCAGGCGCAGCAAATCGTCGCCGATATCATCGTCCAGCCCGGCATCCGGGTCCGGCGCGGCGGCCTGCAACTGCGACTCGATCTCGCGGGTCAGTTCCGCTTCTTTTTGCCAATGCAGCTTACTTTGACGCAAATGATCGAGCGCCCGGTTCTTGGCCACAGTCATCAGCCATGCCGGCGGATTTTCCGGCACGCCGGATGATGGCCAGCGCTCCAGCGCGCTGACCAATGCATCCTGCGCCAATTCCTCGGCCAGACCGACATCGCGCAGCATGCGCGTGAGCACCGCAATAATGCGGGCCGACTCGATGCGCCAGACTGCCTCGATCACGCCATGCGTGTTGTGATTGTCGCTGTAGTCGCGGCTGTAGTCGCTGCCGTCGCCGCTGTATGTCATCGAAGCCGGTCCGCCTTCAACCTTCGATCGCATGCCATCCCGCTCAAGCCTGGCCCGCCGCGCCGGCCAGCGACATCTGCATGCCGGATTCAAGCAATCCGGCGCGCATGCGCTCCTCCGCCTCCCGCATCTCGGGGCTGAACGCTTGATCGAAATCGGCCATTTCATACACCTGGCGGATCTCAAGCTCTGCATTCGCGCCAAACGGACACGGACAGCGTTTGACCCATTCGATTGCATCCTGTTTCGACTTGACCCGAATCAGCCAGAAACCGGCAATCAATTCCTTAATCTCAGTGAACGGGCCATCGGTGATGCTCATTTTGCCGCCCGAGAACGCAACCCGCGTACCCTTGGCGGAAGGGCCCAGCCCCTCACCGGCCAGTAGCTCGCCGGTGCGCATGCTGACCTGATTAAATTGCTGCATGGCGTCCATAATTTTTTGGTCCGGCATCACACCGGCCTCGCTATTCCGATTCGATTTAATCATCACCATGAACCGCATGCCCGCCGGCGCCGGGTCTTTCGGCGCCAGCGCGGCAGCGACTGCCGCATCGGTGCCGGGACAGGCGCTGGCCGCCTCGCGGATTTCAAGCACCACATCGCCATCCAACGGCGGCCAGCGCTTGACCCAATCGATCGCATCCTGTTTCGATGGCACGTCGATCATCGAGAAACCGGCGATCAGCTCCTTGGTTTCGGCGAACGGCCCATCGATGACGCTGACCTTGCCATCGGACACGCTCAGACGCACCCCTTTGGCGCTCGGTTGCAGCCCTTCTGCCCCGCGCAAGATACCGGCGGCGGCCAATTCCTCGTGATACTTCCCCATCGCGCTCAATAATTGCTCGCCCGGCAGCAAGCCGGCCTCGGTCTTGCTATCGGCTTTACGTAAAATCAGGAATTTCATATCGATCTCCAATTATTCAATTAATTTGACGCTCGATGCCCTCAATGCCGATGCACAATTCCTGGTCGCAAAACGGCCTCACGCTGTTTCAGTTCAGCGCTCAATTCAGCACCGCATTCGGCACTGAAATCGCCCGCTTCAAATACCTGGCGGATTTCCAATTCGGCCCCGCCATCCATTGGACAACGCTTGACCCATTCGATCGCCTCGGCCTTGGAACTGACCTGGATCAGCCAGAATCCAGCCAGTAATTCGCCCGCTTGGCTGCCGGTTCCCGTAAATGGACCATCGGTCACCACTTGTCTGCCGCCGGAGAACTTGACCCGTGCGCCTCTGGCGCTCGGATGCAAACCCTCGGCTGCCAGCAAAACGCCGGCTTTGACCAGCGTTTCGTTGTACTTTCCCATCGCAGCCAGCAAAGACCGGTCCGGCATGATGCCGGCCTCACTGTTGCGATCGGCTTTCACCAGAATCATGAATCGCATGATGATTACGCCTGAGTCATTTTCTGCATGGCCTGTTGCATCTCTTCCCCGCTGACATCGCGCATATGCGTCGCCAGCGACCACTGATGGCCGAACGGGTCTTCCAGCACGCCGTAGCGATCGCCCCAGAACATGTCTTCCAGCGGCATCTTGACCGTGGCCCCGGCTGCCACTGCCTTGGCGAAAGCAGCGTCCGCATCGTTGACATATAAATGAATCGTCACCGAAGTGCCGTTCCTCGCTTTCGGTCCCAGCGCATTCCTTTCCGGACATTCTTCACCCAGCATGATGATCGAGTCGCCGATTTTGATCTGGCCATGCATGACCGTCCCCTGCGGGCCGGGTAGCCGCATGAGTTCCGTCGCGCCGAATGCTTTGGTGTAAAACGCGATAGCGTCGGACGCGCCGGCGCAGGTCAGGTAAGGCGTTACCGAATGCATGCCTTCAGGGATAGGATTAACTTGTGATTTTGTCATGCTGCTCTCCTTGTGGTTGTCAAAATAGATAAATGCATTAGCGGGCTTTTCTTCTTGCTGAAATCCCCGGCCTGCATCTACACAACGAACGGAGCTTAGCCAAATCGACAGCTCCTCAAAAAAATCTGAAAAAATCCAAAATATGAATGCAATAAAGTTGTAAAAAAGAAATTATTCTTCTAATAGACACCCAGCCTGCACCCATTAGATACCACTTGACAAGCTATCAAGCTATCTTCTACAGTAGCCAAATGTTATCCATACACAATTCCACTTCGCTGCTGCCGACCGCCCGCTCCCTGCTGGCGCTACTGCTGCTGCCGCTACGGCTAAGCTAACCCTGGTGGCGTAGACTACTGCGCAACCAACCGGTTCACCTCAGTCTGCATCGCATTACCCGGCCACCGGCCAGATGCAAAAAATCCAGAATTGCCTCAAAATCGCACACTCGCACATTATGTATTTCAAGCCTATGATCATAAGGTCCAGAAACGGTGAAATCATCGCCTTGACGATCTTTGCGCGTGTGCTGGCGCTGCTGCCGCTGCCGATCGGTTGTCTGACCTAGCGTTAAGTGGCAGTCAGGCAGCCTTAGATGCCACACGAATTCGTCGTCCTATACGACACCAGAAATCAACAATCAGAATCAATATCAAGTACAGAGGTTCATCATGATGTTAAGCAACCCGTCCCAGAAATACCGACCGTTCCCCCCCGTCGCCTTACGCGACCGTACCTGGCCCGATCAAATTATCGATAAGCCGCCGATCTGGATGAGTACCGATCTGCGCGACGGCAATCAAGCCCTGATCGAACCGATGAGCGTGGAGCGCAAACTGCGCTTTTTCGACATGCTGGTCAAAACCGGCCTCAAGGAAATTGAAGTCGGCTTCCCGTCCGCTTCGCAAACCGATTTCGATTTTGTGCGCCAGCTGGTCGATGAAAAACGCATCCCGGACGACGTCACCATTATCGTGCTGACCCAATCGCGCGAGGAATTGATCCGCCGCACGGTGGACTCAGTGACCGGCGCCAAACAAGCCATCATCCATCTGTATAACTCGGTCGCGCCGGCATTCCGCAAAATCGTGTTCAATATGTCGCGCGATGAAATCAGGCAAATCGCCGTCACCGGCACGCAACTGGTCAAGGATTTGACCGACGCCCTGCCGCAAACCGCCTGGCGCTTCGAGTATTCGCCGGAATCGTTCAGCATGACCGAACTCGATTTCTCCAAGGAAGTCTGCGATGCGGTGTCCGCCACATGGCAGGCAACACCGCAGCGCCAAGTGATTTTCAACTTGCCGTCCACGGTCGAGTGCAGCACGCCGAACGTCTACGCGGATCAAATCGAATGGATGCATCGTAATCTGGAACGGCGCGATTCGGTCATCATTTCAGTCCATCCGCACAACGATCGCGGCACCGCGGTGGCCTCGGCCGAATTGGCCGTCATGGCCGGCGCGCAGCGCGTGGAAGGCTGCCTGTTCGGCAACGGCGAGCGCACCGGCAACGTCGATCTGGTCACGCTGGCCTTGAATTTGTATACACAGGGCGTCAATCCGGGCCTGAATTTTTCCGATATCGATGTCGTGCGTCAATGCGTCGAGGAATGCAATCAATTGCCGGTCCATCCGCGCCATCCGTATGCCGGCGATCTGGTCTTCACCGCCTTTTCCGGCTCGCATCAGGATGCCATCAAAAAAGGTTTCGCCAAACAACAGGCCGACGCCATCTGGGAAGTGCCGTATCTCCCGATCGATCCGGCCGATCTCGGCCGCAGCTACGATGCCGTGATCCGCGTCAACAGCCAGTCCGGCAAGGGCGGCATGGCTTATCTGCTTGAAATGGAATACGGCCTGGCCTTGCCGCGCCGTCTGCAGATCGAATTCAGCCGCGCCATTCAGCAAGAGGCCGACGCCACCGGCAAGGAAATCGCCGCCGCCGACATCTATGCGATCTTCAAGCGCGAGTACCTGGATCAAACCAGCCCCTACGTCTATCGCGCGCACCGCATGAAAGAAGATTCGGGTCAGAAGCAATCGATCGAGATTGAAATCGATATCGAACGCGGCGGCCAGGCAGCCACCCTGCGCGGCAACGGCAATGGCCCGATCGACGCCTTCGTCAACGCGCTCAATCTGGACATCAAACTGATGGATTTCCATGAACATTCGCTCGGCGCCGGCGCCAATGCCCAAGCTGCCAGCTACATAGAATTGCGTCTGAACGATGCACCGACCGTATTCGGCGTGGGCGTGGACGCCAATATTGTCACGGCCTCGTTCAAGGCCGTTCTGAGCGCGGTCAACCGGCAACTGGGTGTAGAAGCCGGCAAACCGGCTACCGCGCCGAAAACGCTGGTGGCTGCCTGAGCGTTCGATACTGAGATTAAATACCAGCTAAATAGCATTAAAAGTAACGAAAACATGACCAAAAGCCATTAACCGCCAAAAAACGACCGGCCCGCTACCCTGTTCGCCCCCCGGTTCCCACGACATGCGCATACCCTGCGCATGTTTCAGTTTACAATCCAAGGTTTCGCGTAAAAGTTAATCAAAGATGACTAAGAATCTACCGCCAGAGCGACAAAAAAGCAGCCTTGCAACATTACGCGGCCTGATGCCGTTTCTGGCGCCCTACCGGCGCCAGTTTGTATTGGCCGGTATCGCCCTGCTGGTAGCTGCCGCCGCCACGCTGACGATTCCCTATGCGTTCAAACAAATGATCGACCTCGGCTTCGGCGCAGCCGGCATCGGCAGCAGCAGCCACCACATCGATCTGTATTTCCTCGCGCTGTTCGGCGTTGCCTCGATACTGGCGGTAGCAACGGCGGCGCGGTTTTATATGGTGTCGTGGCTGGGCGAGCGCGTCACCGCCGATCTGCGCAGCGCAGTCTACGCGCATGTGGTCACGCAAAGCCCGCAATTTTTCGAAACCACCAAAACCGGCGAAGTGCTATCGCGCCTGACCACCGATACCACCCTGATCCAGGCCCTGATCGGCACCAGTATTTCGATGGCCTTGCGCAACTTCCTGCTGTTCGTCGGCGGCATGATCATGTTGTTCATCACCAGCGTCAAGCTGACCTCGATCATTATCGTGATGCTGGGCGCAGTGGTATTACCGATCGTGATCTACGGCCGCCGCGTGCGCAAGCTCTCGCGCGAATCGCAGGACCGGATCGCGGACGCCTCTGGACTGGCCGGCGAAATCCTCAATGCGATGCCGACCGTGCAGGCCTTCACCCATGAAACGATCGAAGCGGAACGCTTCGGCAGCAGTGTCGAGCGCGCATTCCAGACCGCGATGCAGCGCATCAGCGCCCGCGCCGGCCTGACCATGATGGCGATTCTGCTGGTCTTCGGCGCGATCGTATTTGTATTGTGGCTGGGCGCGCATGCCGTTATTCAAGGCCGTATGACCGGCGGCGATCTGGGCCAATTCATTTTGTATGCATCGCTGGTAGCCGGCTCCATCGGCGCCTTGTCCGAAGTACTGGGCGATTCTCAACGCGCCGCCGGCGCAACCGAACGCCTGCTGCATTTGATCGCCGCAAAATCGCCGGTGCAATCGCCGCTACTGCCGGATACGCTGCCGCCGCGCACCGCCAACGGCGCCGCACTGGCATTGCAAAATATCGATTTCCACTATCCATCGCGGCCCGACACCGCTGCACTGCACGGACTTTCGATTGACGTTGCCCCCGGCGAAACAGTCGCCATCGTCGGCCCCTCCGGCGCCGGCAAAACCACCTTGTTCCAGCTGATGCTGCGTTTCTACGATCCGCAGCAAGGCAGCATTCTGCTCGATGGCGTCGATATCAAATATCTGGACTTGCACACACTGCGCAACGCCATCGGCATCGTGCCGCAGGATACGGTGATCTTCTCGGAAAATGCGATGGAAAACATTCGCTACGGGCGGGTCGGCGCGACCGATGAAGAAGTGATTGCCGCCGCCAAAATGGCCGCTGCCGACGAATTCATTACCCGCCTGCCACAGGGTTACCAATGCTTCCTCGGCGAACGCGGCGTGCGCTTGTCGGGCGGCCAGCGCCAGCGTATTGCGATTGCACGCGCGCTGCTGAAAAATCCGCCGCTGCTGTTGCTGGACGAAGCCACCAGCGCGCTGGATGCGGAATCCGAGCGTGCCGTACAAGGCGCGCTGGAAGCCGCCATGATCGGCCGCACCACGCTGGTCATCGCGCACCGGCTGGCGACCGTGCAACGCGCCAGCCGCATTATCGTGCTGGAGCATGGGAAGATTGTCGAAACCGGCACCCACGCATCCCTGATCGCCGCCAACGGTCTGTATGCCAGCCTGGCGGCACTCCAATTCAACAACGAGATATGACACGAAAGAGATGAAATGAACAAAAACGACGCCATCAAAATGGTCAACCAATCCGGCAAAGGGCATGTGCTCACCGAGCGCAACACCTTCTTTGCCGCGGTGGTTGCCAAGGAAGGCGACGAAGGCTGGTGGCTGAACATTCCCTTATTTGCTTTCAGCAAAGACATCCACATCATACTGTCCAGCGAAAAAGCCAAGCTGTTCCATCACTTGCTGATCAAGGGCCGTTCCCTGCTGAGCCCGGCGACGAAATTCCGCTGCAAGGATCAGGTCGCCGATATCTTCATTTCGGCCGCCAGCCCGAAGCGCCTGGTCGATCAGGTCAACGGCGGCAGCAAGCATAATTTCAGCAAACATACCGCTGGCGAATACCGGTTTTAAGTTCGGTTTTAAATTCCTACAGGCCCTCCATCATGCGTCAATATCTCGACTTCATGCGCCATGTACAAGAGCATGGCGCCAAAAAAACCGATCGCACCGGCACCGGCACGCTGTCGGTTTTCGGCCATCAGATGCGTTTTAATCTGCAGGACGGTTTTCCGCTGCTGACCACCAAAAAACTGCACATCAAATCGATCATTCACGAGCTGATCTGGTTTCTGGCCGGCTCCACCAATATTGCGTATCTGAAGGAAAACGGCGTCAAAATCTGGGATGAATGGGCCGATGCGGAAGGCAATCTTGGACCGATCTACGGTTATCAATGGCGTTCATGGCCGACGCCGGACGGCCAGCATATCGATCAGATTTCCCAGGTACTGGAACAGATCAAAACCACCCCAGATTCGCGCCGCATCATCGTCTCGGCCTGGAACGTCGCCGACATCCCGCAAATGAAATTGCCGCCCTGCCACGCACTGTTTCAGTTCTATGTGGCCGACGGCAAGCTATCCTGCCAGCTATATCAACGCAGCGCCGATATCTTTCTCGGCGTGCCGTTCAATATTGCTTCCTACGCATTGTTGACGCATATGGTGGCGCAGCAGGCCGGGCTGGAAGTGGGCGATTTCGTCTGGACCGGCGGCGATTGCCATTTGTATTCGAATCATCTGGAACAAGTCCAGGAGCAGTTATCGCGCACGCCGGGCCCGCTGCCGACACTGAATATTCTGCGCAAGCCAGATTCGCTGTTTGACTATAAATTCGAGGATTTCGAGATCAGCGGGTATGAACCGCAGGCGCATATCAAAGCGCCGGTGGCGGTTTAATTTCCAGCGCAACTACTGACAGGGTAAGGTTTTAAAGCATTTTCAAACGATATACTTCACGTTTCATAAACAGCATCTAATTTCTGTAGCCAACAAATATTGCGTTTTGCAAGACCCGTTCGCAACTGAAATTATCAATGTTTATACTTTTCTCATGAAGCGAATCGATGACCTTGCACGACTCAAATAAAGCCATTATTTTTGCCCTTTCATGCGTAATTTCATGGAGTCTGATCGCCGTCATTTCCAAGGTTGGCACCGCGGATATCTCTCCTCTGCAATTGTTATTCTTGTCCAACGTGCTATCGGCGATCGTGCTTGGCTGCCTGGTATTTTTTCTGCGAAACGACGTTGAACACTGTATGGCGCAAATCAAGCGCAATGCGATTCAAACATCCTATCTTGGATTTCTTGGCTGCTTTCTTTATTACCTCTGCCTGTATTACGGCTACTCGAAATCGAACGCAGTCACCGTCCTGGTGGTGCAATACCTGTGGCCTATATTGGTGGTCCTGCTTTCCCCTTTTATTCTCGGCGAAAAACGAACGAACAAAACCATTTTCATTGCGCTGCTCGGCTTTGCCGGCGTGGTAGTCGTTGCCAGCAAGGGAGAAACCACCGCAGCCAATTTCGAAGACCTCCCCACCCTGGCCATAGTTTTCACCGGTTCTTTGTCTTTCGCACTTTTTTCCGTCCTATCAAAAAAGTTGAACTGTCACGCTTTAATAGCGGCGCTCCTATTTTTTGCATGGGCCTCATTATTTTCCCTGATCGCCGTACTGTTCAATGGCGGCATCAAGCTTCCTTCGTCGACGCAGGCGTGGCTTGGGCTTTTCGTTAACGGCATGATCGTGAATGGCTTATCGTATTTCTGGTGGCTACGGGCATTGCAGTTAGGACAGGTATCCCGCATAGCGCCCTTGGTATTTTTGACACCGATATTGGCGTGTATCTGGCTGGTTCTTCTTCTGGACGAGCCTTTTTTCCCTAGCTATGCCATTGGTTTAATTCTTTGCGTGGCCGCGGGATTCATGGCCGCTACAGATTCCAAAAAAATAGTCCTTCCGCGACATTCGTCTAACGCGACTTTACCGGATCAGTAATCGCGCCACCGTCGGACGGCAGCGCAGGCGCGAAAGGAAAGCGGACTTCCTGCGCGTACCTGCCCGCTGAATTTTTCGAGAGTAAGGTTTTGACGACTGTCATGCCATCCGATAAAAAACTGGGGCCGGTGGCGAAGGCGTAATACCCAGACCGGGCCGTGATGACCGGGGATCGGCGCGCAATAGCGGGATTATTCAGATTTATCTCACTCCCATTCGACACTGCCTCGCTAACGTTCACAAAGAGCAGCGTCCATTTACCGGTGGCCACATTGTCATCGAACTTCTCGTCCATCGCCAGTACCTCGCTATCCGGCGAAAAGCAACCATGGCTATGATTCAAGTACGTCTGGGGAGCAATTTTCTTCAAAATGCAATAGTCATACTGCCTCTTGGAATCGACCGGATTGATAGCGACCAGAAAAACGCATTGCGTCTTCTCTATAAAACCATCCAACAGCAAGCGCGTTCCATTCGGCGCTACAGCGGCAATGCTATGGAAATTGAAAGGCAGCCACACTCGGCACAGAGCTGCGTCAGGCTGCCAATGAAGCAATGTATGTTCCCATCCCTCGGCCGGCCTTGCTCTCAGAAACACTGCGCCATTATCTGTCACTGTAATGCCCGTAGTATCCATCACCGGCCCCGGCATCGGCACAGAACGAATAGTCTCCCGCCCGAAGTCATCAAGCCGCCATATATACAATTGCGCCTCCCCGCCTCCACTTGTCTCATCTTCAGTTAGCGCAACGCAGGTGCAGCCGTCGGGCGACAAATCCATCCTGTAAAGTGGATCGCGGATGGGCCGATCCAACTGCATTAAATAGGTCTTGCCGCCACGCGTAATCGTAATCAAATCGCCCTTGGCATGCGCCAAACTTGCTCCCCATTGCGATTTTATCTGGCAGGAATCCCGGCCATGCATAGGCAGAATTTCATGCATTCCATGCCGGGTCGGATCATAGGGCACGTCCACAACATCGATGACGGCATCTTGAAACGAAGGACACGGTGTTGTCCGCTGCTGCAACTCCGGCGCCGTCCGGGACTCGGAACCCGCCATGCAAGAACCCATGGCGTGCGGAGCGTCCCCGGCGGACGTGCCTGGTACGCTCTCTACTCTCTTTATTGCGTGGGCTAGCTGATTCGCAGGCGAACTATGCTGAGCGGGCGGTAATGCCCGGCTCGATGATGCTGCTGGATTGATGGCGGGAAATATGGTGCTCTCCTTGGCAAGACACAAGAAGCACCATACCGCCTGCGGCATTGACTGTCACCGCATCGATTGCAGCGTTGACAATGCCAGTCGCAGAATTACAAGTTGGAACCGCTATTCTTAGGCATCATTAACGCGCAATCCAAGCGACAGACGGCGCAATGCATCAAGCCGCGCCGTCATCTGCTCGATACCGATCCTATAGAAAATTTCAGATAATTCAGACTATATATATATGTCTGATTAGCGCGGCGGCGTCACAGGATAAGCCACCGCAGGGCCTCCCGGCGGCAGCGGTGGCAATTCAGGCACGGCCGGCGCCGGCTGCACAATCGAAGCAACCGGAGCTTTCGACTTGCTTGCCGCACCCGGCCCCGGCGCCGCAGGCGCAGCCGTCGGATCTTCCAACCAGCCCCCACCCAATGCCTTATACAACGACACAGTCGCCTGCAAACGCTGCAGCTTGATCAGGCCAAGCGCGGTATCGGCGTCCGACAAACTACGCTGCGTATCGAGCACCGTCATCAAATCCTCAGCGCCGATACGATAACGCACTTCCGATAAATCAAACGCCACACGCGCCTGTTCGACTTCCGTGCTCTTCAATTTGTATTGCTGCTCCAGGCTTTCGATTTGCCCTAATGCCTTTTCCACTTCAGACAGGGCATTGATCACCGTAAAGCGATATAACTGCACCAGTTCCTGCTCTTGCGCGATCGCCAGTTCGCGCTGGTTTGCCAGACGGCCGCCATCGAAAATCGGCGCCGTCAGCGACAAGCCGAGATTGGCCAGCAGATTGGGGCCGTTGAACAAGGTCAGCAATGCGTTGCTCTGCGCGCCGGTGGAACCGGTCAGGCTGATACTTGGAAATAATGCCGCGCGCGCTGCCGCAACATTGGCATTGGCTGCGGCCAGACGCTGTTCATCGCGTCGGATATCGGGGCGGCGCGTCAGCAAGGCCGACGGCAGGCCCGGTGCAATGTCGGGCATGGCGATGCCGTCCAATCCGGGCTGTTTGACTGAAAATTCCTGCGGCGGTTTGCCCAGCAGAATAGCCAGCGTGATTTCAGCCGCGCGTTCCTGCTGTTCCAGATCGGGGATGCCGGCACGTTGCCCGGCCAGCGCCGACTGCTGGCGCGCCAGATCCAGTCTCGACGCAGCACCGGCCCGGCTTTGCGCCTGCACCAGCGTCAGCACGCGCTCGGCATTGGCCACGTTATCGCGGGCTATCTTGAGCCGGTCGCGCAACGACAATACCTGCAAATAGGTGGAAACAATGCTGCTGGTCACGGTCAGCGCGACCGTTTCGCGATCGTAGATATTGGCCCGGTACGCAGCCTCCGCAGATTCTTTGCCGGCGCGGTTCTTACCCCAGAAATCCAATTCGTAATTGACCACCAGCATGCCGCTGGCCGTGGTCGTCGCAGCACCGCTGGAAAACGGTATGTCGCGGCCGCCGCCGGCCGATAAATCCACTTCAGGCAGTAACGGCGCGCCGGCAATCTGCGCCTCCACCTGGGCCTGTCGCACCCGCGATACCGCCGCCCCAATTTCATAATTGTTCTTCTGACCTTCGTGCACCAGATCGCTCAATTCAGCGCTGCCGAAATGCTGCCACCATTTCAGATCGGGCTCGCTCGGTTTGACATCGGTATCGTTTTTCGACCAGCCGGCCGGCATGTTGACCGGATCGACCGGATCGATTTTAACGCGATGCGCAGCGCACCCGGCCAGCGTCGCCGCCAGCACTATCATCGCGGCCAGCGTGAAGGGCATGGAAAATGCCGCGTATTTTATGTCGTGCTTCATGTCGTGTTTCATCTCACGTCCCGCCGCTGCCCGTGTGTGTTTGTGCGGGTTGTGCGGCCGGTGCAGCCGGTTCGCCCTGTGCCGCCGGTGCAGGCGCCGTGGCAAGCAAGGACGGCGCGCCAAGCACGACCCGCTCGCCTTCTTCTAGTCCGCTCAACACCTGTACCGAATCGGCAGTATGGATGCCGATTTTAATAATCCGCATCGAGACTTTACCGTCTGCGCCCATGACGCCGACGTGATAACTGCCGTCGGCATCGCCACGCGCCGGCAATGCCGCAGCCGGTATCTGCAAGGCATTGTCGCTATGCTCAAGCACGAACCAGATATCAGCGCTCATGCCGCTCATCAGCTCGCGGCCGTTATTGGCGACATCGAACAACACCGTGTAATACGTGCGCTTGCCTTGCTGTCCCGATCCTTCCGCCGGCAACGGTACGATCTGGCGTAATTTGCCGGACCAGCGCTTGCCGGGAAAACCGGGCGTCGTAAAGTAGGCAATCATGCCGGGATCGAGACGCGTGACGTCTTCTTCGGCCACCAGCGCCTGCACCGTCATTTTGCTGAGATCGGCAATGCGCAGCAGCACGTCGCGATTGGCATTGACGATCTGGCCTTCGCGCGCCGCCAACGACACCACCGTGCCGCTCATCGGTGCGCTGACGCGGGTCAGACTGCGCATGGCCTCGTCTTCACGCATGGTGGCTTCGGTCTGCTGAATCTGGGCATTCACGGCATCGACCTTGGCCGATGCAGAGAACATTGCCATGCGGCTTGATTCAAAACTGTCTTCGCGTGTAGCGTTGGCTTCCTTGAGCTGGGTCTGGCGCTGAAATTGCAATTGTGCGAACTCGGCCTGCGCTTGCTGTCCGGCGAGTTCCGCTTTGAGCTGCGCCAGTTGCGCCCGGCTATTTTCGGCGCGTCCGGGTTGTGTTACGGGGGTAATTTCAATCAGGTTTTTACCGGCCTTGACGTTATCGCCGATGGTGGTATCGACATTGCTGATCTGGCCGCTGATCTGGGCCGCGACATCGATATATTTCTGCAACTGCAATTTGCCTCGGGCCAGCACGGTTTTTTCTATCGTGCCGCGTGTTACCGCCACGGTTTCCGGTTTGAACACAACCGGCGCAACCGGCTTGGGCCGGGTCTTGAGAAACAGTATTGCTGCCAGCGCGATCGCCAGGATCAACAGCGCGCCGGCGCCGATCGCCAGATAGCGATAGCGCCGGACAACGGCCACTTCAGCCGCGGTATGCTGCATTTGACTCATTCCAAATTCATCCTAAAATTTTCTGTTGGCCGGTGGCGTCCACTGGTACAACCAAGTCTCGGATTGCTGCTTGCCGTCAGCCGTCAAATATACCCGTAAATCGATGGGCGCATCGCTGGCGTCCGGCTTCAGATCGAACATGGTGCGGTAACCATGCACCGCATCCAGCGGCCGTGTCGATACAATCTCAACAGTCCCGCGTGAAACAGTGATGACAGCGTTTACTTTATCGCGACTGAGCTGCGCCAGATTGCCGCCGGCAAAATCAAGTGCGAAGCGCCATGAGAAATAGGGGTGCTTCTGGCCCACAATACCGCCCTGGCCGGTGCGCGTGGCCACCACATGGGCCAGTGGCGACTCCGCCGGCATTTTGGCGCCCCAATACAAGCGATAACTGAATAACGATTCCTGGCCGGGCTGCGGTTTGATTTCAGGATTCCAGAACGCAACGATATTGTCGAAGGTTTCATCTTCCGTCGGAATTTCCACCAGTTGAATCGAACCCTTGCCCCAGCCTGATTTCGGTTCCACCCAAAGACTGGGCCGGCGATCGTAAAAAATACCATCATCTTGATAATGGTCGAAATTGCGATCCCGTTGCAACAGGCCGAAACCGCGCGGATTGTCATCCGGAAATACATTGAAACGCAATTGCGCCGGATTGACCAATGGCCGCCAGATCCATTCACCGTTGCCGCGCTGTATCTGCAAACCGTCGGAATCGTGGATTTCGGGACGCCAGTCATTGGCCGCGCGCCGGTCGTTTTCGCCATACTGAAACATGCTGGTCAGCGGCGCCACGCCCAGGCGCTCGATCGTCTTGCGCGGGTACAAGGCAACGTCGACCTCCATCATCAGCGTATTGCCGGGCTGTATCTCGAAACGATAAGCGCCGGCCACGCTGGGCGAATCCAGCAGCGCATACACCACCAGGCGGTTGGCATTGGCGGCAGGCCGCTCCAGCCAGAAGGTGGTGAACAAGGGGAATTCTTCCGGCTTCGACAGCGCGGTATCGATCGCCAGGCCGCGCGCCGATAAGCCATATTGCCACTCGCCGCCGACGGCGCGGAAATAGCTCGCGCCCAAGAAGGCGGTAATGTCGCGGTGCCAGTCATTGCGATAGTTGACGCGGAATCCGGCAAAGCCGAGATCGTTCGGCATTTTGGTGTTTTGCAAACCGCTCTTGCCGTAGTCGAACATGGCTGGATCGTAGGCAATTTCCTGCGCCTGTCCATTGCTGACTTCATAAATTTGCACCGGTGTTTTGAACGATAAGCCGAGATGAAAAAATCTGGCCCGGAAGCGCAAATTATCGGTGTCCCACAATGCATGATCGTCGCGGTACTGAATCGCCTCGTACTGATCCCAATCCAGATTTTTGACCGCATCCGGAATATTACTGACCGGCGCCTGATAAGGATTGCCCGCCTGCGCGCGCGCCTGTCCTTTCAGCCACGCATAATCGAATGCCTGTGCTGCGCCCAGATGTTTCAATTTACCGGTAGCAGTGGCCGTAACAGCGGCGGCCAGCAATGGCGTGGCAGGAAATCCGGCGGCAGCCAGTGCTGCCGACGCCTTTAATAAGTCGCGTCGTTTCATGGTTCTCCTTGCGATATTTTCAGGATGGAATGGGGCGATGCAGTGCAGCGCGCCATGCAGGATGCGCATACTCGGAATGCCATACATCGAAATGCAGCGCCGACAATAATTGCGGATCGTCCAGCACCATCGTTCTCTGTTTTTCAGTCAGGCTGAGCGGCCCGTCGCGCAAAGCTGCGCGCAACATCATCAGCCTGACATGGAGCGCAGCTTGCGGACGGTGCGGATGGGCCCGGCCGACCGCACATAGCAATGCGTTATAGACCGGATCGACCACAGCATCGACAAAGCCGCGCTCAGGCTTGGCAGCCGCCAGATGCGCCACTGTTTCCTGCAATTCACGCGGCGGATATTTCTCTTCCGGAATCAGGAACAAGCCCAGCTTGCGCATCACGCGGCCCAGCCCGACCCGGCTCGACAGCACCGACATCGGTATCGATATCGCCAGCGAGCCGGTGATCGGCAACAGCCACCAGACATACGATGGACTGAGCCAATAAACGCCGCTGCCCCATGCCACGCCGAGCACAGTGTGCCAGCCGTGACGCCGCACCGCTTCATTCCAGCCGGTCTGGCTATCGGCGCGTGGCGGCGATTTCCAGCCGACGGCCCAGCCCAAGAAAGCGCCCAGCACAAACCGTGTGTGAAACAACATACGTACCGGCGCCAGCAGCATTGAAAATATCAACTCCAGAAACATGCTGATAATCAGCCGCAGACTGCCGCCGAAATCACCCGCCCCTTTAACCATCAGCAGGAACACGCTGAGAATCTTGGGCAAAAACAATAAGGTGGCGGTAGCCGTAAACAAAGCCAGCGCTTTTTCCGGATGCCATTCCGGCCAGATCGGAAATAATTGTTTCGGCATCACAAAATATTGCGGATCGACCAGCGTATGGTTAGCCAGCAATAGCGTCGATAGAATCAAAAATAAACACCACAACGGCGCCGAAAGATACGCCATGACGCCAGTGGCAAACACCGCCCGATGCACCGGATGCATGCCGCGCGCCAGGAACAGGCGGAAATTCATCAGATTGCCCTGGCACCAGCGCCGGTCGCGGCCGAGCTCATCCAGCAGATTCGGCGGCATCTCTTCATAACTGCCATCCAGATCGTAAGCAATCCAGACCGACCATCCGGCACGGCGCATCAGCGAGGCTTCGACGAAGTCATGCGACATGATTTCGCCGGCCATGTGACCGGTGCCCGGCAACGGCGCCAGCGCACAATGCCGCATGAACGGCGCCAACCGAATAATCGCATTGTGTCCCCAGAAATGCGACTCGCCTAATTGCCAGTAATGCAGGCCCGCCGTAAACAATGGCCCGTACACACGCGTGGCAAACTGCTGAATGCGGGCATATAAGGTATCGCGCCCGGCGGCGCGCGGCGCGGTCTGGATAATGCCGGCGCCCGGATTGCGCTGCATCAGCCGCACCAGTGTGGCCAGACAGTCGCCGCTCATCACACTGTCGGCATCGAGCACGATCATGTAACGATAGCTGGCGCCCCAGCGGCGGCAGAAATCATCGATATTGCCGCTCTTGCGTTTGACCCGGCGCACCCGATGGCGATAGAAAATCCGGCCGAAGCCGCCGACCTGCGTGCACAACTTCACCCACGCATCGATTTCAGCGGCGCAAATATCGCCCTGACTGCTATCGCTCAAGATGAAGAAATCGAAATGCGCCAGATCTTTGCCTTCATTGGTGCGCGCCAACGATTCATAGGTCGCGCGCAAACCGGCAAATACCCGCGTCACATCTTCATTGCAAATCGGCATCACGATTGCGGTACGCGCCTCGGGTGCGATGTCTTTGGCGCCGGCGTCCTCGCGTGAAATCAAATATGGATCGGCGGCCTGCCCGCGCATAAGCACCATGAAGCCCATCAATGCAGTCCAGAACCCGGCCGAGACCCAGCAGAACAGCACCGCGAACAACACCAGCATGGCCAGCTCCAGCGGCTCGCCGCCGTGATACGGCAGCACTTCGCGCATGAAATAAGTCGCTGTCCCTGTTTGCAATAGCATCAAAAACAGCAGTACCAGACGCCGCACGTTCCCGCTATGACGCCAGCGCCCGACCGGGTCCGGCCCATCCACCCATTCCGCATCTTCCTCGCGGCGGCGGCGTCTTTCGGCGGCCATCGTAGGAACCGGCGGCAGCGTGATGCCCTGCCTGGCAGCCTTGCGTTGCGCCGAGCGGCGATCGAAACGGCGATTGGCGACATCGACCCAACGCACCAGCGGATTGAGTTCACCCCAAGGCCTCGGCACCATCGACTTGCGATTAAGGGGCGGTGCGACGGCGATGCACGGCGCACCGCTGGGGGCGATCGTCAGCGGTAGTTCAGACGCTGCATCGACCTCGCCGTTCTCAGACTGGGACTGGGGCTCACCATACGCCAACAACAACCGGGCCAGCACCGATTGCGCGGCGCTGCCGCCTTCTTCAGGCTGGTGATGCTGGGAAAAACTGAAGGTGTTGGCGCCTGCGCCCACGGCCTTGATACCGGTTGCCGCCGCTGCCTCTGCGGCCAGACTGCCGTGCATCGCGCGCAAC
>JAQGNR010000182.1 GCA_028291765.1 Herbaspirillum sp. | reverse complement strand
TTTTGCCTTGGCCGAACAGATCGCCGACGATGTTCATGCCATCCATCAGCGGGCCTTCGATCACATGAATCGGACGGCCGCCATTGCCCAGTAATTGCTGGCGCGCTTCTTCGGTATCTTCGACGATCCATTGCGTAATACCCTGCACCAGCGCATGCGCCAGCCGCTCTTGTACGGTGCCGCTGCGCCATTCCAGCGTGGCTTCCTCTTTTTTATCGCCGGCCTTCAGCGTCGAGGCGATCTCGATCATGCGTTCAGTCGAATCTTCGCGCCGGTTCAACACCACATCTTCAACCCGTTCGCGCAATTCGGCCGACAGGTTATCGTAGACGCCGACCATGCCGGCATTGACGATACCCATGGTCATGCCGGCTTGAATCGCGTGATACAGGAAAACAGTGTGAATAGCTTCACGCGCCGGATCGTTGCCGCGGAAACTGAAACTGACGTTCGAGACGCCGCCGCTGATCTTGGCATGCGGCAGATTCTCGCGTATCCAGCGGGTCGCGTTGATGAAATCGACTGCGTAATTATTGTGTTCTTCGATACCGGTGGCGATGGCGAAAATATTCGGGTCGAAAATAATATCTTCCGGCGGGAAACCGACCGTATCGACCAGCAGCCGGTAGGCACGCTCGCAGATTTCAATCTTGCGCTGGAACGTATCGGCCTGGCCCTTTTCATCGAACGCCATCACGATGACTGCCGCGCCGTAGCGACGGCACAATACAGCGTGATGCAGGAATTGTTCTTCGCCTTCTTTCATCGAAATCGAATTGACGATTGATTTGCCCTGCACGCATTTCAGCCCGGCTTCGATCACCGACCATTTGGATGAATCGATCATCACCGGCACGCGGGCGATGTCGGGTTCGGAGGCGATCAGATTCAGAAAACGCGTCATCGCGGCGACCGAATCGAGCATCGCTTCATCCATATTGATGTCGATGATCTGGGCGCCGTTTTCGACCTGCTGACGGGCCACGGCCAGTGCTTCGTCGTATTGCTCGTTCAAAATCAGCCGGGCAAATGCTTTGGAGCCGGTGACGTTGGTGCGTTCGCCGACATTGACGAACAGCGAATCGGCGTCGACCGTGAAGGGTTCCAAACCCGATAGGCGCAGCGCAACCGGCACTTCCGGCGGCACGCGCGGCGCGATGATGGATACCGTATCGGCAATCGCCTTGATATGCGCCGGCGTGGTGCCGCAGCAACCGCCTGCCACGTTGACGAAGCCGCTTTCGGCGAAATCCTTCAGCAGCGAGGAGGTCACGTCGGGCGTCTCATCGAAACCGGTATCGCTCATCGGATTGGGCAGGCCGGCGTTCGGATAAATACAGACGAAGGTATCGGCGATCTTGGATAATTCTTCGGCATACGGCCGCATCAACGCCGCACCCAGCGCGCAATTCAAGCCGACCGTCAGCGGTTTGGCGTGACGTATCGAATTCCAGAAAGCGGGGACGGTCTGGCCCGATAAAATGCGGCCGGAGGCATCGGTGACGGTGCCGGAAATCATGATCGGCAGGCGCTGCCCGGATTCCTCGAAAAAGGTATCGATGGCAAATAGCGCGGCCTTGCAATTGAGTGTGTCGAAGATAGTTTCGACCAGCAGCACGTCGGCGCCGCCTTCGACCAGCGCGCGGGTTTGTTCCAGATAAGCGGCGGCGAGTTGATCGAACGTGACATTGCGTGCCGCGGGATCGTTGACATCGGGGGAGATGGAAGCTGTCTTCGGTGTCGGTCCGAGAGCGCCTGCCACGAAACGCGGCCGGTCCGGTGTTGAATATTTGTCGCACGCCGCACGCGCCAGTCTGGCCGACGCCAGGTTCATCTCATAGGCCAGATGCGCCATGTGATAGTCGTCTTGGGCCACGGTGGTGGCGCCGAAAGTGTTGGTCTCGATCAGATCGGCGCCGGCGGCCAGATATTGTTCGTGAATTTCCTGGATGACCTGCGGCTGGGTCAGGCTCAGCAACTCATTGTTGCCTTTGACGAACAACTCGCGCCCCGGTCCTTGGAAATCGATAAAGCGGCCCTGCGGGCCGCCGCGGTAATCCTCTTCCGTCAGCTTGTATTGCTGGATCATGGTACCCATCGCGCCGTCCAGAATCAGGATGCGTTTGGACAGTAAATCGCGCAGTAGCGATTCGGTGGCGGAAGTGGCTTTGTGCTTCATTTGTTTATCTTTTTAAAATCGGTGTGGAGATGTTTTTGGGCCGGAGGTGACCCTTCGACACGGCCTGCGGCCTGCTCAGGGCGAACGGGGGTTTGTGAAAATTTACCAAAACCCGGTTCGGCCACGTGCCTCAGGGCGAACGGTTTTTCCTAAATTTTCACAAAACTCCGTTCGCCCTGAGCAGGCCGCAGGCCGTGTCGAAGGGTCACCTCAGGCCTGAATACTCTTAACTAACCAGTATTACGGACAGTTGCGGATTTTACCAGCTAGACAAACGCCCCATGTTCCAGCGGAAAACCCTTTATGAATTCGACCGCCGGTAAACGCTTACCGCCGGCTTTCTGCAATTCAAGCAATTCAAGCACATCGCCGCCGCAAGCCATCAGCACGCCGTCGTGCGAATTGGCCGCCAATACCGTACCGGGCGCCGCCGTGCTGGATGCAGGCAAGGCACGCGCCTGCCAAATTTTGATGGTCTGGTCGCCGCATTGACCGATTGCGCCGGGAAACGGATTGAAAGCACGGATTTTGCGCACCAGCGTGGCGGCAGGCAGGCTGAAGTCCAGCGCGGCTTCCTCTTTACCGATTTTGGCAGCATAGGTCACGCCAAGCGCCGGCTGCGGCTGCGGCGCGGGCAATACGCCGCGCTCAAGCTGCGCGATCGCATCGACGATCAGCGTAGCCCCCAGCGCCGCCACTTTATCGTGCAGCGTCGCAGTGGTATCGTCGTCGGCGATCGGCAATTGTCCGCTCAGCAGCATCGGTCCGGTATCGAGACCGGCTTCCATTTGCATGATCGTCACGCCCGTGAACGCATCGCCGGCCTCAATGGCCCGATGGATCGGCGCTGCACCGCGCCAGCGCGGCAATAGCGATCCGTGAATATTGATGCAGCCATAACGTGGAATCTGCAACACGCTGGGCGGCAAAATCAGGCCATAGGCGGCGACCACCATGACATCGTGCGGCGTGGCGTGCAGCAAATCGTGCGCTTGCTGCGCCACATCGGGATACTTGCCGTCCAGCCGCAGGGACGCCGGCTGCGCCACCAGCGTCTGGTGCGCCAGCGCGCATTGTTTCACCGGGGAGGCGTGCAGTTGCATGCCGCGGCCCGCGGGGCGATCCGGCTGGGTCAGCACCAGCGTGATTTCGTGACCCGCATCGTAGAGCGCATTGAGCGCAGTAACGGCAAACTCGGGGGTGCCGGCAAAAATAATTTTCATCGTGGGATTGTAAAACAGGATCGCCGACGCCGTCGCATTGTCGTGCCGGCGGGGGCGTTATAAGCAATTTATCCTCATTTGCGCGCCTTGGCCGGCGCTTTCGCAAAAGCCGGATCGTATAGCCAATTCGGCAACAATCGCAAGAATTTGGCGACGATGCCCATTTGCCATGGAATCACGCGGTAGCTGTCGCCCGCCTCGATCGCCGCCGCGGCCCTTGCCGCGAACCGTTCCACTGGCATCAGAAAGGGCATGCCGTAACGATTACCGCGCGTCATTGGCGTATCGATATAACCGGGCGCAATCGTGACCACCTTGATGCCGCTGGCGCGCAATTCAACACGCAGCGATTCGCAATAACTGATCACCGCAGCCTTGGACGCGCTATACCCGCCGGCGCCCGGCAATCCCCGGATGCCGGCCACGCTGCCGATGCCGACCAGCCGGCAGCGTCGAACCTGATCCGGCGCTCTCGCCTTCATGGCTGTGATGAAGGGCGAAAAGGTCGCCACCGTCGCCGTGACGTTGGTCGCCAGAATTTGCGCGAAGACGGCGGTGTCCTCTGGGTGTTCGGTCAGCGTGCCGTGGGAAATGCCGGCATTCGCAATCACGATATCGACCGCACCGGCGCTTAGAAAATCGGCGGCGGCATCGGCTAGGGCTTGGTGATCGTTGACATCGAGCGCATAGATTCGATGCCGCTGCTGCGCCGTGCCGGGCAAACTATTGCGCAGCTTATCCAACATTTCCTGCCGCCGCGCCACCAAACCCAGTTCGGCGCCCTGCTGCGCATAGTAGCGGGCCAGAGCCTCGCCTATACCGCTGGACGCGCCGGTGATGAATATTCGCTGCATCGTCTGCTCCAAGGAAAAAGCCCGCGCTTTCGCAAGCTGCGGGCTTTGTAACGTCGCGGTGGCGCGAGGAATTACTGGATTTGCAACTTATTTCTTGCCGCCCTTTTCAGCGGCTGCTTTCAGCACCAGCGCATCCATGACTTGCAGCGAGGCGGCCTGCTGCATGGATTCCGGCTGATTGGCCATCGCGGCGCCGGCAATCGAAGGCGATGTAATGTAACGGCCGCCAATAGCGATCATCGGTACGCCGTCAACCTTATAGGATTCCTGCAATTGCGCAGCACGGCGGACTTTGGTCTGGATGCCGAACGAGCTGTACAAGGCGGTGAATGCTTTTTTATCGATCCCTTGCTTGACGACAAAATCCAGAATTGTGTCATCGGTATCGACTGTTTGGCGATCGACGTGAATCGCGCGGAATATCTTCGGATTCATCTCGCCGGCCTTACCCATTGCTTCCAGCGTGTAATACAGTTTTTGCTGTGGCACGAACGAGTCGCGGAAGGCCACCGGTACCTGCTTGAAAACGATCTTATCGCCCTGCTTCTTGACCCAGGCGCTGAGCGCCGGATCAAAGGCCGCGCAATGCGGGCAGTTATACCAGAAGAATTCGGTCACTTCGACCTTGTTGCCGGATTCGGTCGGCTGCGCCTGCTCCAGTACGCGGTAGTCGGCGCCTTCTTGCGGATTGGAAGGTGAGGCAACCGCAGTAAGCGCTGCAAATCCAAGACTCATAACGACACATGCCTGTTTAAAAAAACGCATACACAAAATCCTTTCTTATTAGTCGGTGAATGTACAAATATTCGGTACAGATATTCGTTTAAGCGCAGCTACTATGCCGACTCAATCGGCAGCGGTGATTATTTCGGAACCCGCACCAGTGCCGCATCGACACTATTTTCAGCCAATTTAGTGCGCACGCGATTCATCGTATCGAGTTGCGCATAGGGCCCCAGGCGCACCCGGTACAGGGAACCGTTATCGGACTGCTTTTCGCTCACGCGAGCTTCCATGCCCAGCAACGCCAGCTTGGCGCGCGCATTTTCAGCATCGGCCTGATCGCGGAAGGCGCCGGCCTGCAAATAATAAATCCATCGATCGTCGCCATCGGCCTTGGGCGCCGTCGTACTGGTGCTGCTGACCTGATTCTTCGGCTCGGCAGTATCGCTTACCTTCGGTGACGGCGCTGGCGCTGGAATTGCCGCTACCACCGGCGGCACACCGGCGGCCTGGCTAGTCTGACTAATCTGGCCATTGCCGCCCGGCGCTGCGGCGGCATCGGCTTTGGCCTGATCGCGCGCCGTCTGACGGGCCACTTCCTTGCTGCCGTACAACAACTTATTCGGGTCCGTGATCTGATCGGCCGTCGGGTCCGGCGTACGTTCAGGCCGGATCGTCTTGCCGTTGGTAAAAGGAATCGGCGATTTGGTGATCATCAGCGCCACTACGACGGCAATGCCGAGCCCGACCACCAAGCCGACGATAATACCAAGGAACGTACCGCCCTGCTGGCGTCGGCTGCTATGACAAGTCTTCCTAATATTCCGAGTATTCATTGTTGCGCGTGTCTCGCCTGTCTGTTTCATAATCTTGCTGTGGTCTGCGGTGGTTCTGCTGTAATTCTTACGATGATGCTTGCCGTATTACATCCTGGACGGCGCAGAAACGCCGATCAGCGCCAATCCATTGCGTAACACTTGACGGGTCGCGCACATCAGCGCCAGCCGCGCCATCCTGGTCGCAAGATCGTCAACCAGCACGCGTTCCGCATTGTAGTAGCTATGCAGCTCGCCCGCCAGATCGCGTAAATAAAACGCCACCTGATGCGGCCCCAGCTCTTCCAGCGCATGCGCCAGCGCCTCCGGATATTCAGCCAATTTAGCCAATAAGCTTGCCTCGCGCGGCGCGCTCAGCGGCGACAGATCGTCGACCGCGCCCAAGGTCGATTCATCGCCGCCCCACTGCGCCAGCACTGAACAGATACGGGCATGCGCGTACTGTACGTAATACACCGGGTTTTCGTCCGACTGCGCCAATGCCAGATCGACATCGAATACGAATTCGGTATCGGCCTTGCGCGAAATCAGGAAGAAACGCACCGCATCGCGGCCGCGCGTCAGATCGCGCACAGGGGCCGATGCGCCATCGGCTGCCTTATTGGCTACGTTATCGGCGCTATCCGTGCTGTCGTCCACACCGCTCGACCATTCGATCAGATCGCGCACGGTCACATAGGAACCGGCCCGTTTGGAGATTTTGACTTCTTCGCCGTTCTTCATCACGGTGACCATCTTATGCAATACATAGTCCGGATAACCCTGCGGGATACCGATATCGACCGCTTGCAAGCCGGCTCGCACGCGGGCGATGGTGCCGTGGTGATCGCTGCCCTGGACGTTGATGACTTTGCCGAAGCCGCGCTGCCATTTGACGATGTGATACGCCACATCGGGGACAAAGTAGGTAAAAGTGCCATCCGACTTGCGCATGACGCGATCTTTATCGTCGCCGTAGTCGGTGGTGCGCAACCATAAGGCGCCGTCCTGCTCATAGGTTTTGCCGGCCTTGATGAGCGCATCGACTGTGGCGGCGACCTTGCCGTCACTGTAGAGCGAGGATTCCAGATAATAGTTGTCGAATTTGACGCCGAAGGCCTGCAAATCCAGATCTTGCTCGCGCCGCAGATACGCCACGGCAAAGCGGCGAATCGCATCCAGATCGTCGGCATCGGCAGTGGCGTCGACTACTGCGCCGTCGCTGCCGGTGACACTTTTTCCGGCTAGAAAATCACGTGCGATATCGGCGATATAGTCGCCGTTATAAGCCGTTTCCGGCCAACCGGACTGGCCTGGCGCGATGCCTTTGGCCCGCGCCTGCACCGACAGCGCCAGATTGGCGATCTGCACACCGGCATCGTTGTAGTAAAACTCCCGCGTCACCGCATAGCCTTGCGCATCGAACAGCGACGATAATGCATCGCCCAATGCCCCTTGGCGGCCATGGCCGACATGCAGCGGGCCGGTCGGATTGGCCGACACGAATTCGATCAGCACTTTTTTACCCGCGCCGGCGTTGCTTTTGCCGAATTCGGCGCCGGCTGCCAGTACGGTTTTGACAACCGCCTGCTTAGCTGCAGCGGCAATGCGCAGATTGATGAAACCCGGTCCGGCAATTTCAGCGGCATCGATCAAGCCGATACTGCCCGGTTGCGCCATTAATCCCGCGACCACGGCTTGCGCCAGTTCACGCGGATTCTTTTTCAGGGGTTTGGCGATTTGCATCGCGATATTGCAGGCGACGTCGCCATGCGCGGGATCGCGCGGACGCTCCAGCGTCACCACCGGCGCCAGACCAGTGCCGGTCAGCAACGGTTGCAATGCGGCTTGAAAGAGTTCGGTAATGCGGAGTTTTTGTTCAGCGAGCATGTATGTGTGGCGCGGATGTCTCCGCGCTCTGGAGCAATTGCAAATAGCGGATTATACCGGCTTGTGGCAGGCCAAAGCTGTCAATACGCGCTGATTTAAAGTGCTGAAGAAAACCCTTTCCTGGCGTCGCTTGGCTCTTCGGGATGATCGCAAAACCAAGCTGTTGATGACGTGCTATGTGCGGCCGGGGCGTCAGGCGGGCTGTGGCGGATGTTTGTGCTCCGTTGGTGTCCGCCGGCCTGCGGCCTCCTCCTTTACCTCACGGCGCACAAACATCCGCCACAGCCCGCCTGAC
>JAQGNR010000177.1 GCA_028291765.1 Herbaspirillum sp. | reverse complement strand
TTGCAATGCGACCCCTTGTGCTGCGCGAAATAGCTGATACACTGGGCCTGCACGAGAGCACTATTTCTCGTGTTACAACTCAAAAATACATGCTTACACCGCATGGCATGTTTGAGTTAAAGTACTTCTTCGGGAGTCACGTCACTACTGATGCCGGCGGCGAAGCATCGTCAACGGCAATCAGGGCGCTAATCAAACAATTGATAGGAGCTGAAGACACCAAAAATCCCTTCTCTGACAGCAAAATTGCGGACATGCTTGCGGAACAAGGCATGGTCGTCGCCAGACGCACCGTGGCGAAGTATCGTGAAGTATTGAAAATCCCATCCGTTACCCTTCGTAAATCTTTATAAGATATAAACAGTTTGCTTCATCCGTAACATTTGAGTACCCGAGATACCCGAGACCACCATCTCCCGGCAGATCTACCATCCGTAACGTTGCCGTGTTCGCGCCGATATCCGGCCGTCAGATGAACCGCCGGCAACTTCACTAAGGAGCGTTGTATGAACCTGACAATTAGTGGACATCACCTCGAATTAACCCCCGCCATCCGTGAATACGTAGAAAGCAAGTTGTCGCGCATCAAGCGGCACTTTGACGATGTCCTGGACATCACCGTAATACTGAGCGTGGATAAGCTGACTGAAAAAGAAAAACGACAAAAAGCTGAAATTACTTTGCGCGTCAAGGGAAAGGATATGCACGCCGAGGGCATTGCCCAGGATATGTATGCCGCAATCGACTGTTTAATGGACAAGCTGGACCGCCAGGTCATGAAATACAAGAATAGAGTGCAGGAGCACCATTCCGGGTTCAAGCGAATGTCCGAAGAGCCGGTGGCCGTGCCGTCACTATAGGGAAGGATAAGCAATATGAGAAACGCCCCATTGCAAAATTGCACTGGGGCGTTTTTCATGGGCGGATCGAATTCAAGAGCGAACGCAAGCCCAGCCTTATAACAAGGCCGCGCCCAGTAAGCCACACCGATAATGCATCAATCCGACACGCCTCCGGCGTTTTTCATATAATGAACGCATTCTGTTAATTATTTGAGGTTTTGTCATGAGCGAAGTACAAGATTGGATCAAAGAAACAGTGACGGCCAACCCGATCGTCCTGTTCATGAAAGGCACCGCGCAATTTCCACAATGCGGTTTTTCCGGGCGCGCGATCCAGCTGCTCAAAGCCAATGGCGTCGACAATCTGGTCACCGTTAACGTGCTGGAAAATCCGGAAGTGCGCCAGGGCGTCAAGGAATATTCGAATTGGCCTACCGTGCCGCAACTGTATGTGCATGGCGAATTTGTAGGCGGCACCGATATCATGAATGAAATGCATGAATCCGGTGAGCTCAAAGCGCTGCTGCAGGCCTAAGTCCGAATCTGACAGCACCGAAATATCCCGGCAGCGTTTCCCAGCGCTGCCGACCTAGACCTACCCACGCCCGATAAAGGGCATCTTGGTCGCCATCACCGTCATGAATTGCACATTCGCATCCAGCGGCAGACTATCCATATAAAGCACCGCATTGGCGACATGCTCCACCGCCATGGTCGGCTCGACCTGTACCGAACCATTCGCCTGCAAAATGCCTTGTTCCATCCGCGCCGTCATATCCGTGGAAGCATTACCGATATCGATCTGCCCGCAAGCGATATCGTATGGACGTCCGTCCAGCGAAGCACTCTTGGTCAAGCCCGTAATCGCGTGTTTGGTTGCGGTGTACGCAACCGAACAAGGCCGCGGCGCATGCGCTGCGATCGAACCGTTATTGATAATCCGTCCGCCGCGCGGTTGCTGCGCTTTCATGATTTTGAAGGCTTCCTGCGTACATAGAAAAGCGCCGGTCAGATTGATGGACACTGCCGCTTGCCATTGCTCGAAGCCGAGTTCTTCCAGCGACGCCGGCGGTGCGAAAACGCCGGCGTTGTTAAACAACAAATCCAGCCTGCCGAAATGCGTGCGCGTCTGCGCAAACAAAGCCTTTACCGAGACCGGATCGCTGACATCGGCCGACACCGCCAGCGCCCGCCGGCCGTCTGCGCCAGCCAAGCTTACGGTCTCTTCGAGCGCGCCCAGCCGCCGTCCCGCCAGCACCACAGAATAGCCGGCCCGCAACAGCGCCAGCGCGATGGCCCGGCCGATACCGGATCCGGCCCCCGTCACCAGCGCAATTTTTCCCGTCTGCATCGTATTTCCCTCTCCTATTGCTGTAATGCGTAGCCAATGTATCGCGGGCTATTTTAGTCCGGCCATCGATCTACGGTCGATGATTTCCCTGTGAAAGCTGTAAAAAACCTCGTCTTGCTGCTCCCCCGGAAACAAACTAGACTACCTACTGCTATATCTGGTATTCACATTGTTAATGTTATGCAACTCTGACCGGACCAACCACCATGCGCATTCTGCTTGCCGAAGACGATAGCGTACTTGCCGATGGTTTAACCCGCTCGCTGCGCCATTCCGGCTACGCGACCGATTGCGTCAAAACCGGCGTCGAAGCTGATTCCGCGCTATCGACGCAGGATTTCGATTTGCTGATTCTGGACCTGGGGCTGCCGAAAATGTCCGGCCAGGAAGTATTGCGCCGTCTGCGCTCCCGTAATTCGCGGCTGCCGGTATTAATTCTGACGGCGGCTGACTCAGTCGAGCAACGGGTACAGGGGCTCGATCTGGGCGCCGACGACTACATGGCCAAGCCGTTCGCGCTATCCGAACTGGAAGCCCGTGTAAGGGCCCTGACGCGGCGCGGCGCGGGCGGTGGCCCCACTGTCGTCAAACACGGCCTGCTCAGCTACGATCAGGTCGGCCGCATCGCCTATATCAACGATCAGATGCTCGATCTGTCGGCCCGTGAGCTCGGCCTGCTGGAAATACTCTTGCTGCGCACCGGCCGGCTGGTTTCCAAGGAACAACTGGTAGATCACTTATGTGAATGGGGCGAGGAAGTCAGCAACAATGCGATCGAAGTCTACGTCCACCGGCTGCGCAAAAAAATTGAAATCGGCGGCGTGCGTATCGCGACAGTCCGGGGCCTCGGCTACTGTCTGGAAAAACTGCCGGAAATAACCCAGGCGGCGCAGTCGACACAGTCCTCACAAGCCGCACCGCCGAATAGTCTGAACGGTCATCATCCGCTGGTCGGCATTTAAAACGCATTTCAGGCCGCCGGATTATGCGCGATAACGATGACGAATCCGGCGTGGAAGGTGCGCAGCATTCGTTGTTCGGCGAAATTCTCGACTGGATGCTGGCGCCGTTGCTGTTGCTCTGGCCGCTGAGTATCGCCATTACCTATCTGATCGCCCAATCGATTGCCAATCAACCTTTTGACCGTGCGCTGGAAGACAATGTCACCGTGCTGGCGCAACAAGTGACCGAAATCGACGGCAAAGTCGGCACCACCCTGGTGCCATCCGCGCGCGATCTGCTGCGTGCAGATGAGGTCGACACCATTTACTTTCAGATTACCGGCCTCAACGGCGAATATATCGAAGGCGACCGCGACCTGCCCCAACCGCCGGCGATCGACGAAAAGTTACCGGTGGGCGCCGTGCAGTTTTATAACGCCGTCCTGCATGGCGCCGATATCCGCGTCGCCTATGCCAAAGTCGATCTGCGCAAACATCGCGCGCAACCCGAAGCGCAGCCGCCGCGGCTGCTGCTGGTGCAAGTCGGCGAAACGCTGGACAAGCGCACCCAACTCGCCAACGACATTATCAAGGGCGTCATCCTGCCGCAATTCGTTATTCTGCCGATCGCGCTGGCGCTGATCTGGTTTGCGTTGGCGCGCGGCCTGTCGCCGCTGAGCGAACTGCAGCGCCGCGTGCGCATGCGCCGCCCGGATGACCTGAGCCCGATCGAAACGGGCCAGGTACCGGAAGAAATCTCACCGCTGGTACGCTCGCTCAACGATATGCTGGCGCGTCTGGCGCAAACCATCGAAGTCCAAAAACGTTTCATCGCCGATGCCGCACATCAGATGAAAACACCGTTGGCCGGGATGCGCATGCAAGCCGAACTGGCGCTGCGCCAAACCGATCGCGCCGACATCCATCGTTCATTGGAACAAGTCGCAAAGAGCTCGGAATCGGCGACCCGCCTGGTCAATCAATTACTCTCGCTGGCGCGCGCCGAAAATGTGCAAACACACACCAGCGCACTGGCGCCGGTCGAGCTATCGTTACTGGCGCGCAACGTGATGCAGGATCTGGTGCCGTTATCGTTTGCACAGCAGATCGATCTCGGCTTCGAGCAGCCGCCGTATCCGGTCACCATCGCCGGCGATCAGATCATGCTGCGCGAACTACTGCTCAATCTGCTCGACAACGCACTGCATTACACGCCCCGGCAAGGCAGCATCACCGTGCGCACATATATCGATGCCGCCAAAGCCGTCGCCATTCTCGAAGTCGAAGATACCGGCCCCGGCATTGCACCGGCGGAACGGGGTCTGGTATTCGGTCGCTTCTATCGCATTCTCGGCACCCACAACACCGGCAGCGGCCTCGGTCTGGCGATCGTGCGCGAGATCGCGCAACAACACAATGCCACGGTCGAAATTTTCAATAATCCCCGCAGCACGCATGCAAAGTGGCCAGGCTGCCTGTTCCGCCTCACCTTCAGGCTGCCGACGCAACTGGCGCCGGGCCAGCTGGATTATTGAGATGAAACCTGCCGCCCGCTGCTTCCCCATTCTTTCCCATCAGGCCGCCCAATACTGGCGCTACAAGCGCCGGCTCACCGTTCAATTATTGGCGATATGGCTATTCAGTACTTTTTCCGTCATTTATTTTGCCCGCGAACTGGACAATCTGACACTGTTCGGCTGGCCGCTATCGTATTACATGGCAGCGCAAGGCCTGGCGCTGGTCTATCTTGCCTTGATCTTCATTTACAACCGGCGTATCGGGAAAATGGAAGAAGCGATGCAAGCCGCCGAGCTGCTGAGCAAGAAAGAAAAAGAGAAAGACAAGGAAAAGGATCAGAGCCATGCAGAATAAATTTTTTTTCTGGCGTCTGACCCGTTACTACAGCTGGTACACAGCCGGCTTCATTGCCTTCCTGTTTGTGCTGGCCATGCTGGAATATCAAGGCATGCCGCGGGCCTGGATCGGGTATCTGTTCATGTTCGTGACCATCGCGCTGTATGCCTGCATCGGCCTGCTCAGCCGCACCGCCGATGTCCCCGAATATTATGTTGCGGGACGCCGCGTGCCGGCGCTGTTCAACGGCATGGCCACGGCAGCCGACTGGATTTCGGCGGCGACATTTATCAGCCTGGCCGGCGGTTTGTATCTGATGGGTTTCGACGGACTCGCCTACATCATGGGCTGGCTGGGCGGTTATTGCCTGGTGGCTTTTCTGATCGCCCCTTATCTGCGCAAATTCGGCCAATACACGGTCGCCGATTTTCTGGCGACCCGTTATACCGGCCACTATCCCAATATCATCCGCATTCTCACCGTCATCGCCACCATCATCATTTCGTTTACTTACGTGGTCGCGCAAATCTATGGCGTCGGGCTGATCACCTCGCGCTTCACCGGCATCGATTTTTCGATCGGCATTTTTCTCGGTCTGGCCAGCATTCTGGTGTGTTCGTTTCTGGGCGGCATGCGCGCCATCACATGGACCCAAGTGGCGCAATACATCATCATCCTGTTTGCTTATCTGATTCCAGTCATCTGGCTCTCGGCCAAACACACCAACGTGCCGATTCCGCAAGTCGCTTACGGCGCGGTGATCCCGAAACTCACCGCGCTGGAAAAGAAATTAAATGCAGACCCGCGCGAACAGGCAGTGCGCGCAATCTTCAAGGCCCGCGCCGATCAACTCGAAGCGCAGCTCAATGCGCTGCCGGCCTCATGGGAAAATGGCCGCGTTGAGGTTCAGCAACACGCGCAAGATATGAAACGCGACAGTCGCGCCACACTGATGGAAATCAAAACCGCCAGCCGCGCCGTAATGTCTTATCCGAAAAGCGTCGAAGAAGCGCAGCAGCAATGGCGGGAAGCGCGTGAAGCCAATCTGGCCCGTTCCGCGCCGCCCGTATCGCAAACCCAACCATTCCCCGGCGACACCAAACAGGCATCCGATATCAAACGCAATAATTTCATGGCGCTGGTGTTTTGCCTGATGATCGGCACTGCGTCGCTGCCGCATATCCTGACGCGCTACTACACCACCTCATCGGTCGACCAAACCCGCAAATCGGTATTCTGGACATTATTTTTCATTTGCCTGATTTACATTGCCGTACCGGCGCTGGCGGTGATGGTGAAATACGAAATCTATACCTCGTTAGTCGGCACCGACTATACACAGCTGCCGAAATGGGTATCGTATTGGGCCAACATCGACAAGGGCAATCCACTGGTCAGCATTACGGACCTCAATGGCGACCATACCGTGCAACTTGCCGAGCTCTCGATTGACGGCGACATCCTGGTGCTGGCCTCACCGGAAATCGCCGGTCTGCCGTATTTCATTTCCGGGCTGGTAGCCGCCGGCGGCCTGGCCGCTGCGCTATCGACTGCGGATGGTCTGCTGCTGACCATTTCCAATGCCCTTTCCCACGATATTTATTACAAGGTGGTCGATCCTCGCGCCTCCACCCAAAAGCGCGTGACGATTTCAAAATTGCTGCTGCTGGTGGTGGCCTTGCTGGCCGCTTATGCTGCATCGCTGAAACCGGGCGATATCCTGTCGCTGGTCGGCGCAGCATTCTCGCTGGCGGCCTCGACTTTATTTCCGGTGCTGGTATTAGGCATATTCTGGAAACGCGCCAATCAGCCGGGCGCAATTGCCGGCATCGTCAGCGGCTTCTCGGTCTGTGCGTATTACCTGCTGACGACCCACCCTTCATTCGGCGGCGGCGCAGAGAACCAATGGTTTCACATCGCCTCGATATCGGCCGGCGTATTCGGCGTGCCGACCGGCATCTTGGCGGTCGTGATTGTTAGCCTGCTGACAGCGCCGCCGGATGCGCGGACGATGGCTTGGGTTGATCAGATACGGGGGCCCTAAAACACCAACTGCAACCCCGGCCGCTCATAAGCCGGCGTCACCGTCACCGCCACTTTCATGGTTTGTTCCCCACCGCCGATCAACACTCCGCGCAATGGCGAAACATCCAGAAAATCGCGCCCCCAGCCAAGCGTAATGTGACTGATATCCGGGAAAATACCATTGGTCGGATCGGCATCGATCCAGAAACCGCTGCCCCCATCCTGCGCCGGACAATACACCGCCACCCATGCATGTGATGCATCGGCGCCGACCAGCCGCGGCTGACCGGGCGGCGGATCGGTGACCAGATAGCCGCTGACATAACGCGCAGCCAATCCCAGCGAGCGCAAACAAGACAACATGAAATGCGCAAAATCCTGGCATACGCCGCGCTTTTCGGCGTACACCGTAGTGACCGGCGTGGAAACCGTGGTGGCCAGCGGATCGAACGTAAACTCGGAAAAAATCCGCGTCATCAAAGCTTCGATACCAGCCAGCAGCGGCTGACCGGGCATAAAACATTCCGCCGCGTAACGCGTGAATTCGCGCTTGATCCGCACGTGCTGCGATTCAAATAAATAATGCGTAGCCACCAGATCGTCCGGCAATAAAAAGCGGCCGGCGCGGTAATCGAGCGTATCGCGCACCTGCTCCCATGGCGGCGTCATGGCGGGCAAGCTGCGCTGCGTCAGCTCCACCCAGGATTCAGCGCAGGCACGCAGTTCGGTATGATCCTGCTCCAACGAAAACGCCTGCATGGGATTACCGAAACTATCCAGCAACATCCGTAAATTCTGCGGTTCCGGCGTGATCCGGATCGAGTGTGAAGTGCAGCTTTGCCAAGGCAGCGAACGCGGCGTCAGACGCAGCATCTGATGCGATAAATGCACCGGCCGCGAATAGGCGTAACTGGTTTCATGCAAGACATGATAAGCATAGAGACTCATCGTCAGACTCCCTGACTGACCGGTGCGCTCAAGGGCGTGAAGAAGCGGCGCGCCAATTCATCCGAGATCGCGGAAACTGCATTGATCACGTCATGCATCAATTGCAACAGACGCACATTGGCATCGGCCACAAACAGCGAATCCCGATCGAAATCATTCAGTTTGAAACTCTCCAGCCTGAGCAGCAATTGCGCCGGCGCGTCCGCACTTTCCAAGCTCAGATGCGGCGCCACACCGCTGGTATAGGTTTGCAGCATACGCAGTTGAAACGCAATACCGTGCGGATTACTGGGATCGAAAATCAGCAGATGCAGTACCGGCAACCATTCCGGCATGCGGCGGTAGCGCACCCGATAAGTCACAATGCTACTGGCCGATTCCAACAACCATTGCAGCGCGATGTTCTGACGTTGCGGCGGCAACAACAGAAATTGCACGAACAGTCCGGCGGCGTGAGTCAGGCGTTCGATATGGCGTCCCAACATCAGGAAATGCCAACCTTCATCGCGCGTCATATCGTCCAATGCATGCCCGGCCAATCCGGAACAGGCGCTAATCACATGGTTGAGCATTGTCAATGCCGCGGCCTGGGTCAGCGTACCAGCGCCGGCGCCCGCACCAGCACCTGCACCTTGCGGCAGATCCGCCACCAGCGACGGCAAACGATTGAGCGCCTGCCAGTTATCCAGCGATAAATGCTCGCGCACCTGATAGCCGCATTGATGCAGGCAACGCAAATTATTGGCCACGCTGATCACAGCGGAACGGTCGACCACGGCGGCCGTCAGATTTTGCTGCAAAGCGAGCACCGAGGGCCGCTGCGAAACAGTCAATGCCGGCATCGCAACCCCTAATCCGGCGCAGATTTCACCCGCCGCATACAGCGCCTCGCGGCTATCGGCCTGCACATCGTTGACCCGTTGCAGCGTACAGCGCAGCAAGTGCGCGAGCTTCTCCGCGCGTTCTGTATAACGTCCCATCCAGAATAAATTTTCACCCGCATGGGATGAAATATCGATCGTACTGCGGATCACATCGACCGCCACCGGCACCGTATCGAAGCGTCGCCGCGGCGCGCCGGTGGCCAGGTGCGCCGTGTCGGATTTATAGTCTGCCGCAGCACTGCTATCGCCAGCGCCGCCGAGCACCCATACGTCCTTGCTGGCGCCGCCATGTTGCATCGACACAATATCCTTGCGGCGCGGCGCCACCCGCGTCAGACCGCCGGCCATCACCCGATAACTGCCGTCGGCCGCCGCTACGGCGAACACGCGCAAGCTGATGGCGCGGCTCATCAAACGATATTCGCCGCTGCGCGACAACACCGGCGCTTGCGATAAGCGCACCCATTCCTGCGCGACATATGCATGCGGCTGCGCATGCAAGCTTTCGATGAGCTTCGCGCGCCCCGCCGGATTGAGCAGATGACCGAAAACCGGCTCCTGCCGCATCGATGAGAAAGCCGGCATGATGACCAGCTTTTCCAGATTCTCGATGGTATAAGCCAGCGCCGGTTTTTCACCGCACCACCAGGACGCCACCGACGGCAACGCCAGCGGCTGTCCCAGCAAGCGCTGGCTGATCGCCGGCAGAAAGCCATGCAGCGCACTCGATTCGACCACGCTGCTGCCCAAGGCATTTGCAATGAGTACATTGCCCAGCCGGGCCGCCTGCACCAGGCCGGGCACGCCGAGCGCGGAATCGGCGCGCAATTCGAGCGGATCGCAATAGTTATCGTCGAGCCGGCGCCAGATCGCGTGGACCCGGCGCAATCCGCCGATGGTTTTCAGATACACCATATCGCCGCGCACCATCAGATCGGCGCCTTCAACCAGCGGAAAGCCGAGCGTATGCGCCAGGAATGCGTGTTCGGAATAGGTTTCGTTATACGGGCCGGGCGTCAACAAGACGATCAACGGCGCTTCGCCGTCATCGGTGCCGGGCGCCTGTTGCGCCAGACTATCGCGCAGCGTCTCGAAATAATCGAGCAGCGACTGCACTTGCATATCGGCCATTGCGTCCGGCAAGGCGCGCGCCATGATCTGCCGATTCTGCAATGCATAACCGGCGCCGGAAGGGCCTTGCGTGCGATCGGCTACCGCCCACCAGCAACCGTCCGGCGAACGCGCCAGATCGATCGCATATAAATGCAGATGCACGCCGCCCAGCGGTTTGATGCTGCGGCAAGGCCACAAATAACCGTGTTGACCGAAAATCAGCGCCGGCGGCAACAAGCCTTCGGCCAGCAGCGTCTGCGGCCCATAGGCATCGGCCAGGATCGCATTGAGCAGCGTAGCGCGCTGCGCCACGGCGGCGCTCAGATGCTGCCATTCCTCGGCGGCAATAACCTGCGGCAGCAGATCCAATTCCCACGGCCGAGTAGCGCCTTTCGGATCGGCGTAGACGTTATAGGTCACGCCGTCGGCAGCGATCGCATCGCGCACTTCCCGCGCACGGCGGCGCAGCATTTCCGGCGTCAGATGCTGCAGCTGATCGATCAGCGCGCGCCAATGCGGACGCAGTTCGCCATCCGGCGCCAGCATCTCGTCATAGCGGTCAATTTCTGTCGGGTAATTTTCTAGTAAACGCCGATACATCGGATCACATTCAAACGGGCCGCAATGAAAGGCGGCCCGTGTAGTTAAAATTCAAGGTTCATCAGGGTTTACTGTGAGCATCCTTTGAATTTTTCCTCGGAGGCGATCCTTCGATACGGCTTTCAGCCTACTCAGGACGAACGGGGTTTTGGTGAAATTTAAAGAAAAACCGTTCGTCCTGAGTAGGCTGAAAGCCGTGTTTTTCCGACGGTCCTGAGTAGCGAAGCGTACCGAAGGGAGGATCACCTCAACAAGTAAAACTTAAAGAATTTAAAAGTAGCGCAAGTCTAACGTAAATGGGAACTCCGTAGACAGCCTGGCCGGTTCCACCTGCATTTCCCCTGGCGTGTGGTTCAAACAGAAAAATCGCGCCAAACGCCTGCTTTCCGCCTCAAACGCATTCACCGGCAGCACGTCGTAATTACGTCCACCCGGATGCACCACGTGATACTGGCATCCACCAATGCTGCGCGCATTCCAGGTATCGACCAGATCGAAGGTGAGCGGCGAATCGATGCCGATGGTCGGATGCAGCGCCGAAAACGGCTGCCATGCACGATAACGCACGCCGCCGACAAACTCGCCGACCCTGCCTGTAGCTTGCAACGGCACCGCTACGCCGTTGCAGGTCAGCACGTAGCGATCGGATGCCATGCCGCTGATCTTCACTTGCAGCCGCTCCAGCGATGAATCGACATAACGCGCGTTGCCGCCGGCGCGGTTTTCTTCACCCAGGACATGCCACGGTTCCAGCGCAGTGCGCAGTTCCAAGGTCGCGCCCACTACCTCCAGATCGCCGATTTTCGGAAAACGGAATTCGAAATGCGGCAGAAACCAGTCGGCCTGCATCGCATAACCGGCCTGCTGCATCTCATCCATGACATCGCCGAAGTCCTGCCAGATGAAATGCGGCAGCATGAAGCGGTCATGCAATTCGGTGCCCCAGCGCACCAGCTTGCGCGGTTTATATGGCGTCTTCCAAAAGCGCGCCACCAAACCGCGCAACAGCAATTGCTGAGTCAGGCTCATGCGTTCATGCGGCGGCATTTCGAATGCGCGCAATTCCAGCAAACCGAGCCGGCCGGTGCTGCTGTCCGGCGAATACAGCTTATCGATGCAGAATTCGGCGCGATGTGTGTTGCCGGTGACATCGATCAACAGATTGCGCAGCAAACGATCCACCAACCACGGTCCGCATTCGCCTTTGGCCAGTTGCTTTTCCATCTCGATAAACGCCAGCTCGACTTCGGCAACGGCGTCGTTGCGCGCTTCGTCGAAACGCGGGGCTTGCGAAGTCGGCCCGATGAACATGCCGGAAAACAGATAGGACAGCGACGGATGGTTATGCCAATAACTGATCAGACTGCGCAACACATCGGGACGCCGCAAGAACGGCGAATCGTTGGTCGTCGCGCCGCCCATCACCAAATGATTGCCGCCGCCGGTGCCGGAATGATGGCCGTCCATCATGAATTTTTCCGTGGTAAGCCGCGTCAGGCGGGCCGCCTCATACAAATGCTCGGTGCCGGCCACCATTTCAGCCCAGCTATGCGCCGGCTGGATGTTGACTTCAATCACACCGGGGTCCGGCGTCACGCTGAATTTGCGCAAACGCGGGTCCGATGGCGGCTCATAGCCTTCCATCAACACCGGCTGCCTCAGCTCGATGGCGACCGCTTCGATCGCCGCCACCAATTGCAGATATTGCTCCAGCTTGGCCAGCGGCGGCATGAACAGATACAACACGCCATTGCGTACTTCGGCGCACAGTGCAGTGCGGGTAATCCAATCGGCCGATTCGAATTTCTTCGGCGCTGGCGTATCCGATATCGCCAGTACGTCCGGTATCTCCGGTTCGTCCAGCACATCCAGTACGGCAATTTCTTCCGAGCTGTCATCCACAGCGCTTTTTGCGGCCGGTGATGACGCCACCAAATCGGCCTGCGGCGGCAGCTTGGCAAACGTTTGCGTCGGGTCTTGTTGATGGACCACCGGATACGCTGCCTTTTCCACCCACGGTTGCGAATCCAGCGGCAAACGGAAACCGAGCGGCGAATCGCCCGGCGCCAGATAGCAGTGCTCGCTGCGTAGATACCAGCGGCTGCTTTGCCAGCCGCTGTCATCGGGCTTATATGACAGCGGCAAGATATAGCCTACCGCTTGCCCCAGACCCTGCGCAAACACGCGCGCCAGCCGCGCCCGTTCCATTGCATCATCCAGCCGCGCATTGGCGACATCGACGTTGATCGGCAGCTTGCGTTCACGCCACAGATATTGCAGCGCATCTTCATAGGCGCCGAAGACATACGCATCGTCGAGCTCCAGATTCCAGGCCACCAGTTTCAAAAACTTTTCGCACTGCCCCACATCGATTTCGGCGGCTTTGGTTTCATCGGCAATCAACGCCGCATCGCGCCAGATCGGCACGCCGTCGCGCCGCCAATAACAATTGAGCGCCCAGCGTGGCAATTGCTCGCCCGGATACCATTTCCCCTGGCCGAAATGCGGCAAGCCCTGCGCCGCGTATTTTTCGCGCAGCAGGTGGTACAGCGTCGTCGCCAACGGCTTTTTGGTCGGCCCCAGCGCCGCAGTATTCCACTCCTCCAGATCGGGATGATCCAGCGCGACAAAGGTTGGCTCGCCGCCCATCGTCAAGCGCACATCGAGCGCATCCAGATCGTCGTCAATCAGATGGCCGAGCTGTTCAATCTCTTCCCAGCATTGCGCCGAATACGGCTTGGTCACCCGCGGCGCTTCCCACACCCGCGTGATTTGCATTCGATGTTCGAATTCGACTTCAGCCGCATCGACCAGACCGCTGACGGGCGCTGCCGAAGACGGTTCCGGCGTGCAGGAAAGCGGGAGATGCCCTTCGCCCGCAAACAGACCCGAAGTCGGGTCCAGGCCGATCCAGCCGGCGCCCGGCATATACACTTCGCACCATGCATGCAAATCGGTGAAATCGGCAGCCGGGCCGGACGGGCCGTCCAGCGATTTCTGATCGGCCGTCAATTGAATCAGATAGCCCGACACAAACCGCGCCGCCAGCCCCAGATGACGCAACACCTGCACCAGCAGCCATGAAGTATCGCGACAGGAACCGGAACCGAGGCGCAGCGTTTGCTCCGGCGATTGCACGCCGGGTTCCATGCGGATGGTGTAGCTGATCAGCTGCGACAAACGCTGATTGATCGCCACCAGAAAATCTTCGCTGCGTAGGCTTTCGCGCGGCGTTTCATCCAGAAATTTTTGCAACAGCGGCGATAGCGGCAATTTCTTCCGATACGGCGAGAGTTCGTTCTGTAATTCGGTGGCGTAACTGAAGGGGATTTTTTCTGCATACGGCTCCAGAAAAAAATCGAAGGGATTGATCACCGACATTTCGGCAACCAGATCGACTTCGATGCGGAACTCCGTGGTCTTTTCCGGAAACACCAGCCGCGCCAGATAATTGGCCTGAGGGTCTTGTTGCCAGTTGATGAAATGCGGCTCCGGCAATATCCGCAGCGAATAGCTCAGGATACGGGTCGGGCAATGCGGCGCCGGACGCAGCCGGATAATCTGTGGACCGAGATTGATAGCATGCGCGTAGCGGTAACTGGTGACATGATTAAGCGCTACATGTATTGACATGACGATCCTCTCTGGGCGAAAAGTTGTTTGACCCTAACACGTTCGACCGGCAACGTGTAATTCCGCGCGCTTAGCTCCTACGTCAATTCGCACTAAATTAGTGCGACCCTTGCTTACTCCCCTTTGCCACGCCCCCTGCTTTCCGCCCTACACCTACAGACTTTACTGGTCTTATACGCGCCACGATACGAAAAATCATGCTTTTATTTGTCGTGGACGCCTATTTTGTGTTTAATGCAATTGTCATGCCATTCAAGACTACCTACGATCTGGCACGCGCCTTGCTGGGCCATAAACAAACAAATAGCAGTGCGAACCGTACGCTAACCAACGAAAACCAATTTATGCCAAATTTTTTCGATGAAATGTATACCGGCAATGGCAGCGCATCACGCCCGCATTACAACGAATTTGCCGCCTGGTTATCCGCACAGAGCGCCGAAACAATAGAACGCAAGCGGGCCGAGGCGGACATCATCTTCCGTCGGGTAGGCATCACCTTTGCGGTCTACGGCAACGACGCCGGCACCGAGCGCCTGATTCCATTCGACATCATCCCGCGCATCATCCATGCCGCGGAATGGGCCAAACTGGAGGCCGGACTAGTGCAGCGGGTCAAGGCGCTGAACATGTTCATTCACGACATTTATCATAAACAGGCCATCATCAAGGCCCGCGTCATCCCTGCCGAGCAAATTTACAACAATGCGCAGTACCGGCCGGAAATGCAGGACATTTCCGTGGCCTCCGATATTTACGCGCACATTGCCGGCGTCGATATCGTGCGTGCCGGCGAAGGCGAGTTTTACGTGCTGGAAGACAATCTGCGCGTACCGTCCGGCGTGTCCTACATGCTGGAAGACCGCAAAATGATGATGCGGCTGTTTCCGGAGTTGTTCATTCGCCACAAAATCGCACCGGTCGATCACTATCCCGACATGCTGCTCGACAATCTGCGTTCGGTCGCACCCGTCGGCGTGACCGATCCGTTGGTGGTGGTGATGACGCCCGGCATGTACAACTCGGCCTATTTCGAACACGCTTTCCTGGCGCAGCAGATGGGCGTCGAACTGGTCGAGGGCAAGGATCTGGTGGTCAACGAAGACGCCGTTTACATGCGCACCACGCGCGGACCGAAACGGGTCGATGTGATCTACCGCCGCATCGACGACGACTATCTCGATCCGCTGGCGTTCCGCAAGGATTCTTCGCTGGGCGTGCCCGGCCTGCTATCGGCCTATCGCGCCGGCAACGTCACGCTGGCCAATGCGATCGGCACCGGTGTGGCCGACGATAAATCGATTTATCCATTCGTGCCGGACATGATCAAATTCTATTTATCGGAAGAACCTATCCTCAACAACGTACCGACTTACCAATGCCGCAAAAAAGACGATCTGGCGTACACATTGGCCAATCTGTCGAAATTGGTGGTCAAGGAAGTGCACGGCGCGGGCGGCTACGGCATGCTGATCGGGCCGGCCTCAAGCGAACAGGAAATTGAAGATTTCCGCCTGCGCATTCTGGCCAAACCGGCGGGCTATATTGCGCAGCCGACGCTGGCGTTGTCGACATGTCCCACGTATGTCGATGCAGGCATTGCACCGCGCCATCTCGATTTGCGGCCGTTTGTGCTGTCGGGTAAAACCGTCTCGATGGTCAAGGGCGGATTGACGCGCGTGGCGCTGCAAGAAGGTTCGCTGGTCGTCAACTCATCGCAAGGCGGCGGCACCAAAGACACCTGGATTCTGGAGAAATAATATGCTGAGCCGCACCGCAGATCATTTGTTCTGGATGGCGCGCTATACCGAGCGCGCCGAAAATACCGCACGCATGCTGGACGTCCATGTGCAGACCGGCTTACTGCCGCAATCGGTCGACCACGCCGAGCAGGGCTGGCGCGCGATCCTCGGCATTTCCGAATTGCAGAGCGAGTTCGATAAAAAATATAATGCAATCACGCAAAAAGACGTGATCGATTTCATGGTGCGCGATCCCGGCAATCCGTCATCGATCGCCTCCTGCCTGAAACAGGCCCGCGAAAACGCACGCGCGGTGCGCGGTGCGCTCACCACCGAAGCCTGGGAAATCCAGAATGCAACTTATCTCAAGATGCAGACCTATCTGAACACACAGGCGCTGGAACAGAATCCCAGCGAATTTTTTGAATGGGTCAAGCATCGCTCGCATCTGTCGCGCGGCGTCACCATCGGCACCATGATGATCGATGAAGCCTTTCACTTCATCCGGCTCGGCACCTTCCTGGAACGTTCCGACAACACGGCGCGCATCATCGATGTCAAATTCCATGAGGCCACGCAGAATCAGCAAAAGCAGTCGCAGCGTCAGAAAATGCAAAGCCAGAGCCAGAGCCAGAGCCAGAGCCAAAGTCAAAGTCAGGGCAGCACCGACATCACCAGCAGCACGGAAAACCCGATCGATTTCTATTATTGGGCGGCGATTCTGCGCTCGGTTTCCGGTTTTGAAACTTACCGCAAGGTATATCGGGATGTGATTACACCGGCGCGCGTGGCCGAATTGCTGATATTGCGCGCCGACATGCCGCGCTCATTGCTGGGCTGCATGGGACAAGTGGTTGAGAATCTGGAAAAAGTCGGTAACGACGTATCGGCCGATACGGAGCGCTTTGCCGGCCGCCTGCATGCGGATCTGCGGTTTCAGCAGATCCAGGACATTCTGGATGGCGGCTTGCATGACTTTTTGACGACGTTTCTGGGGCAGATTTTTGAGCTGGGGGATCGGATTAGCCGGGATTTTTTGGTGCCGTTGAGGGATTAGGGCGAGATGATTGATGTGATATCCGGGGATTAGGCTTTGAGGTAGCCGAATTCGATTGCTTTAGCGACAGCATGCGTTCGCCCGGTTGCGCATAGTGCACGTACTAGTCCCATGACGTGATTATCAACAGTTCCTGGCTGCAGCCCCAATTGCGAGGCAATTCTTTTCGATGTGTATCCACGCTGCAGTAAGCATAGAACATCTTGCTGCCTCCTTGTTAACGAAGAAGACAATACGGGGATAGATTGAGAATCTGAAAACGATTCTTGAAACACCGGCTTCCCATCCATAACTAATGTCAGAGCTCGTGTGAAATCTTTCAGCTCAGAGGCTTTTTTTATAAAGCCGAGAGCTCCCATTCCCTTAATCTCAGCGATCCAGCGAACATCATCCGTTTCTGAAATCACCACGCAACGCTGTATAGCCCCCATTTGTTGGCATAGGCGCACCAGAAAAAGACCCCGGCCATTGGGTACATTTAAATCAATAAAGATACGAAACCATGAATCGGCTTTATGAAGTTCATCGACCGCACTTGTTACACAATCGCAGATTGTGAAATTCAGCGAAGGGTTTTGCTCTAATAATCGCGTAGCTATTGCTTGCGCCACCATTGGATGACCTTCGATAATTAATATGCGGTTTTCTGTAGGAGCCATATCTGATCTATCCAATGAACTAAATTTGAAAAAAGAAGTTTTTCGCCAAAACATACCAATGTTCAAGACACTGGTAGTAACAATCCCAAATATTACTCATCAAGTCACAATAAATTCACCGTATTTCCTGCAAAGTCATAATTTATGCGCGTTTTCATTTTATGGCGTGCAAGGTACCCTTCAGCCTTGCGACTTAGAGCGCAATGAAATTTCAACAGGAAGATTGCTGCGGCGGAAATGTCAGATATAAGCAAAAAAATGAAATCAATCGAAATAGCGGATCGAGTCAAAAGCTTGATGGAAAACAATGGCGTTACAAGGCGGCATCAGGCAAAAGAACTTAGCCACATCCTGGGATTAACATACTCGGCAGCCACTAGAAAAATGAAGGGCTGTTTTCCTTGGTCAATGGAACAGATCGAAAGTATCGCGTCTGCATATGGCGAACATCCAAGCGCATTAGTTTTAACACCTGATGAAAGTGATTCATCAATATCGGGGATAGAAAGTGATGCCACACTGATTATTGAAGGGCAAAACGTTCAGTGCTCAGCATGGATCGGAGGCGAACTAAACATTCGGCATTTGCCCACCTTTGTCGCGACGGGTAAGCCTGGGAATTGGCGTGTTTATCTGGGCGCACAAGCGCCATTTGAAAAGCTGTTTCATGTTGAGTTAATAGAGATCAGACAAACGATGGCAAAACCGCGTATTGCCATCTTGGATGACCACGAAGACACAGCCGATAGTTTGTGTGACTATTTCAACGACCACGGATTTGAAGCAACAGCCTACTACCATGCCGACACGTTTCGTCGCGCCTTCACAAAAAATCGCTTTGATGCCTATATCGTGGATTGGCTACTTGGTAACGAAACCGCTGAAACCAATATCGCCAGCATTAGAAGACGTGGAAATACGCCAATTTTTCTACTGACGGGTGAATTAGTTACAGGAAAAGTTGACGAATCTGATATTGCGCGCGTCATCAACGAATTCAACGCAACGCATTTTGAGAAGCCCGTCCGGCCTTCGTTGTTGCTCGCGGAGTTATCAAAAGCGCTCAAATTCATCACGCAAAGCAATAACTCAATTCCAAAATAATCAAAAATTCTTCAGGTGGCAATTCGCTAGAATGGCTCTAGCACTTTAAGCGGCAAATTACCCAATAAATTCTATTTCCTTGAATTTTAAAATCGCCTATAAGGAATCGCTTTCTCACGTGAGAAATGCTTAAACAATGTTGACTACGATCACTCGATACTTAATCGCGTTGTTGTTCTTGTTATTCGGCTCTCGCGCCCAAGCCCAAAGCCATCAAGCAACTTTGACCTTCACCGGAAAAATCACCGCATTCACCGAATATACAACGCATAGCTATTCTTTTACAGAACGCGATTTATTGGCACTGCCTCAGCATACGATTGAAACAACAACCAGTTGGACGCCAAAGTCAACCTTTGTTGGGCCTCGCTTAGCCGATCTGTTAGAAAAAATAGGCGCTACCGGGACCATGCTGGAAATCCATACTCTCGATGAATACACATATTCAATCCCCGCATCAGACGCACTTCGATACGACGTCATTCTTGCGCATACGATGAACCAACATCGATTGAAGGTATCGGATTTCGGTCCTTTATTTGTAATTTACCCCCGTGACAAATATCCCAAAGAGCTGAATACCCCAACGACAGAAGCCAAATTCTCATGGCAAGTAAATGGCATAGTTGTCCAATGAAATACGGCTGGCAAACGTCAAGATATTTTTTTACGGGCTTGATTACGCTTGAGATTTTGGTGGCAGCGGTATTGTTGTATTACCTTCGCGACTTATTGCTTTCTCCTGAAAAAATTTCCTCGGCAATAGGCCCGCAAGAAGGCTATTATTGGACAGCGGCGCAATACCAGCTTGCTTTTTTGCGGCTAGAAAATCAGGCCATTCTCTATGCCGGCGGTCATGATAATGATATTGAAAAAATCAAATTCCGCTACGCAATCTTACAGTCCAAATTCCGTGTATTGACATATCCGGCCGAACTTACGCAATTTTTCAAAAACGTCCCGGAATACGCTACTGCCATCAGGTCTCTCCAAAAAATGATGCTGCAGTTAGACGACGATGTAGCGAAGCTTGAATATGATCCAGCGGCATTGATTGTGCTAATCGCACACATGGAATTAAACCGGCAGACCGTAACTACCATATCAAATAACACTCGCGAAACCGAAATAAAGCAGAGAGAAAAATCGTTTTCAGATTTTTATAAAAAGCGCCGAATTATTTTTATTAGCAGCTTACTGCTCCGTCTCCTATTCATCACCGCTGCTTTGCTGTTATTACTCACATTCCGACGTTATAAAGAAGTGATACGGCAACACCATACAGCCCTCGAAGCCGAACACAAAGCAACAGCCGCCGCCAAAGCTACGATTGATGCCAAGAACACTTTTCTAGCTATAGTGAGTCATGAACTGCGCACTCCCTTGCAATCGATTACAGCCGCTATTGATGTACTCATTCATCAAACCGAAAGCAAATGCAATGAGAAAGTACGGCAACGGCTTGAGAGTGCATTGCTGCAACTAGAAGCACAGATGAGGGATCTGACGGATTACGTTCGGCTCGAAAGCGGCCGACTGGAATTGCATAAGTCACAAATCATCGTCCGAGAAGTCATGGATCGAACAATTAACGATACTTTACCTCTGGCACTAAAAAAAGGACTGACTATCCAACATCAGTACCCAACAGACGATAACATCCACATCTCCGATCCAGAGCGAATCAGTCAAATACTGAATAATCTTTTAACAAACGCTATAAAGTACACCGCACATGGCGCAATAAGTGTCAGGGCGGATAATGAATGTCGGTCAGATTACGATCTTCTAACCATAGAAGTTGCAGATACAGGAAGCGGTATTCCTGCAGATAAAATCTGCGCAGTCTTCGAGCCATTCGCTCAAATAAATCGCCCCAGTACACGAAAACACGATGGCATGGGAATGGGTTTGGCAATCGTCAAAGGACTAACAAATTTACTGGGCGGCGAAGTAAACGTAAGTAGCTCCATGAATCATGGCACCGTATTTCGCGTAATCATTCCTCTTGAACGCTATGCCGGCACAAAATATTGCGAAGAAGTCAAAACAAATATTACTCAGCACAAAACACTACGTGTGTTGGTGGTGGACGATAGTGATTCAGCGCGAGATGCGTTCAGCGATTTACTAAGTGAGCTTAGGATAGAAAGCGACGTATCAAGAGACGGTGATGACGCTCTGGAAAAACTGTCTTCACAGCACTATGACGCGTTACTCTTGGATATCGAAATGCCCGGCAAAGACGGCTATATGCTAGCGCAAGAATTGAGGAAAAATGCTGGTCCCAATCAACATTTGCCGATCATTCTTGTCAGCGCTCACACCCCGGACTCCGCAAAATTACAGCAATTCAATGCCTATTTGGTAAAGCCCGTGCGTCTACACACGCTACGGTCGGCATTATTAGACGCAGTAAATGATGAGGTAAAAATATGAGTAAAGTAATCTTAATAACCGGAGCTGCAAAACGTACCGGAAGAATTATTGCTGAATATTTCAGCGCGAAAAATAACGACGTGGTAATCCACTACGAAAGTTCAGCCGACGAGGCCGCTGATTTTGTCGCCAAGATAGAAAAACAAGAGAAAAAGGCTATCGCTCTGAGGGCAGACTTAACAAAGGAAAATGAGATTCAGGCGTTAATTGATGATACGTACAAATATTTTGGCAAGCTGGATGTATTGATTAACTGCGCAGCTTTCTTTGCTCAGGACCATTTCCCTAATATCACCGCGGAACAACTCGACTTGAGTTGGGCAGTCAATTGCCGCGCCCCTATCCTCCTGACGAAAGCCTTTTACGAAAAAGTAAAGGAAATAAACGGCGTGGGTGTTGTTATCAATGTGGTTGACCAAAAAATAAAAGGAAATTACCACCGAGATCACTTTTGCTACACAGTCGGTAAAACTGCGATCGGCAATTTAACCCAGATGCTCGCCGTCTCGGCGGCGCCTGTGTTACGTGTAAACGCCGTATTTCCCGGCCTCATGCTCCCGAGTGACACGCAAACCCTTGAGGATTTCGAATATGCATCTCAACACTCGACGCCTTTAGGTTACATAGCAACACCTGAGGACATAGCTGGCGCAATCGAACTACTATTAAGCCGGGCATACAACGGTTTTGATTTTGTAATTGATGGCGGACAGAATCTGGTGCGCGTTAATCAAGATGTTCTTTATGAGCATTGCGCGCCAAAAGCGAACGATACTCCGCGCTAGGCAATTTCAGACATCAGCTTTTTAATAAACTCCTTCATATAATCCGATCGTTCGGCAGCGAGCGCTCGCCCCTTTGGGGTAAGCATCTCAAACTCAATCTTCAAGAGCTTTTCGTGAAAATGATGAACGACAGAAGTTGTCTTGCCATGCGCAAATATTTTGACGCCTTCAAGATTATTACCTCCCCGTACCCACATAGGTTCGCCCAGAAAACCACCAAACATAAAAGCCCTGGCAATACCTACTGCACCAATAGCATCCAGCATGTCGGCATCTCTAACGATCCGTGCTTCCAATTTCGAATTCTTCTCATTTAGATTGTCGCCAGCACAACGATAGTATTCCGTAAAGTTGATTGCATCACAAATAGGATCGTGTAACTCTGAAGGAATCGACCGAATTTTTTTAAGGAGTGCTCTTATGTCTGGCTCTGCCTCTTCTGGACTAACGTGTTGTCCAATTTCTTTTTCCAAAAATCGATGATAGTCATGCAGAAAAGATGCGGCGGCGACTGTAATGCGATTACCTCCACTGGATACGCAAATCATATCCCCCACTTTGTAGACGCGCTCTAAATGCGATATATCATGGGCAACAACAGAAGCGTCAAAAAGATGACCAATCTCATTTTTAATTTTGGATACCATTTGTTGTAATTCGACAGTTTGAAAATGTTCACTCATACGCGTAACCCACAAGCAATTTTCGAATCGTAAATCTCACCATTTTTTACCGTAATCCACAAATAAAATATGAGTGAGCCAAAGCACTTATCTATACAATTTCATACCGTCTTTTTATACCAGCGCAAATTTATTGAGCCAAAGATCGGCGATGACACGTTTTGAGCGATCGCTCAAATACCTTATCTCACCACGTTGCATATTTTGGAGTTGAGACAAAGCTAAGATCAACTCTGCTTGTACCAACTTAATGAATGGCCCCACGACTCCACCATGCATAAAGTTTGCTGAATTTCCATTGTTGCACAAGAAGATATTACGTCCTTTCGCGCCGACAATCGAAATGCGTTCATGCACGGATGACCGAGCCATTGCACACAATATTTTATAGTCGGCGATCTCATCGTCACCAGACGTGGCGGTGAATACAAATGCACCGTTTTTAATCACATCGAAATCGTCTCTGACGAGAGATTTATTTCCCGTAGCACAAAAAAGAAGATCTGCGTTACCAAGCAGCTCTGACTTTCTTGCCGTGTGAAAGCCATGCGCTAGCGCCAACGCCATTCTTACCGGATTGTTGTCTACAACATCAACGCGTAGCGCCTTGGTCCGAAGGCAATGGGCTATGCTACTTCCAATCTTCCCATATCCAAATACCACAGCCCGCTTGCCCGTCAAAAGTAGACCCTGTTCCCGAAGAAGTGCATCCGCAGAGAACACCACCGCTTGGCCAACCAGGAAATCCTCAGGATCCTTCAGTGTGCTACGAGCGACGGACATAATAGGACATGGGTATACCCTATAACCGTTCTTTCTGGTCAGAAGCATTTCATACTTTTGATGCCCATTCTCCGTATCTTCGACAATTCCTATCAAATTTAGGCCTGGCACTTTAAACATCTCAAACAATACATGGGAAAAATATCCGCCGGTATCGATAATTGCAAATGGCGTGATACCTACTTTTTCCTGAAGTGATTCCAAGAAGGCATCCGGCCGAGCTTTGATTTGCTCCCTGGTAAAGCGCAGGATAGGGATTTCTGATGCAATATGCGCCAACACCCGTTCATCAATAGAATTTGGCTTGGGAATGACCGCCGCCACTTTAATCTTTGAGTTCAAGGCCAACAAAAACTCGTCTACACCAGGTATCAAATGAGTGACTACAATTAAACTCTCGATGCCTTCTGGTAAATTCTCAAGCACTGATTCAAAGAAATTTTTTTGCATAAGAATCTTATTTAACTTTCTTCTATTTTTAGTTTGTGAATTTTTTTAACCAAACCCGTAAGTTTCGATTCTTCAATATCTGCGATATTTTTCCAGGCGCTGGCATGCTCGCCAAATCCCAGAGCACCCGAACCGGTCAACATGTATCTAAAGTCGTAATGAAGGTGTGCAAGTTCAGATTTGCGTTCATTGGCAGCAATCATATGAATGCTAATGTCTATGGGGAATTGATTCCATCGGTGCCATGCATGAAGTTTTACCGAAATTCCCGTTTCTTCTTTAACTTCGCGTATCGCAGCATGAAGCGGCGTTTCGTCACGTTCCACGTGGCCTCCGGGCTGGAGCCATTTCCCCAGTACGGGATGGCGGATCATTAACATGCAGTCTTTCGACAAGACAATGCCGCTGGCGGTAATGTGTCCTGGAATCGTTTTTCGATCCAATATATTTATATCGGATTTAATCTGTTCTACAACTGACTGCATATCAGCGCGTTCGCCAGGGAAAAGATTTACGTATTCGGACAGTTGTTTCAATAAATATTCGGTCATCTGTATTCCAGAAGTAGGAATAAGTATCGTATCAAAATAAAATTCCAAAAAGAATATGGGATTCCTCACGGTTTTACGATAACTTCGATAACGACCAATCAGTAACCGATACCCAAATCCAACAATGAGTAAAAATTGATAGAGTGCATAATTTTTGACTGCGACGGAACACTGGTCGACAGCGAGCACCTCTGCAACCTGGGTCTTGAGCAGCTACTAAAGGAACTTGGGATAGTCGAAACTATGGAGGCGTTGTTATCGCGATATCGAGGCCATCAGTTGGCGAACATTTTGCAGGATATTGAAGACCGGCACAAAACCAGTTTGAATAGCGATTTTGTCCCTCGCTATAGAGATCTCGTCGCCCAGCTTTTTCAAGACAAGCTAGAGCCTACCAAAGGCGTAATCGGAGCGCTGAAAGAGATTCGATTACCGAAGTGCGTTGCATCCAGCGGGCCGATGGCAAAGATACAGCAAGCACTTCTGGTAACGAATCTGGCGCATTACTTTCAGGGCAATGTTTTTAGCTCTTATGACATTCAGAGCTGGAAGCCCGAACCCGACCTATTTCTTTGGGCAGCAAATGCGATGGGTATTGCACCGTCCAAATGTGCTGTTGTAGAAGATAGCCTGACAGGCATAGAAGCAGCCAAACGCGCCGGCATGATGCCTTTTTTGTACGATCCAGCGCAGCAATTTTCTAATGCCGCCGGCGCCGGCCATATCGCATTCAGCGACATGGCGCTTCTTCCTGCGTTAATTAACCGCGTTTCCCACAATATCTAGGCCAGCATGCGCCGCAAAGTATCGTCTTTTACGACGAGGTAATGGTAAAGCGCACCGCTGACGTGCAATGCAATGACTCCACACAAAACCCAGGCGAATGGCGTATGTAATTCGCCGAATGCGTGTCCGATCGGGGACCCTTTCGGCGCCAGAGACGGCAACGGGATAAGGTCGAAAAATGTCAACGACCAGCCGCGCACCGATGCATTGGCCCAGCCCATCAGCGGGAAGGCAACCAGCAACAAGTACAGCAGGGTGTGCGTCGCACGCGCGAATTTTTGCAATAACGGAGAGACTGTTTGCAAGGGCGGCGGCGACGGCTTGATCCAATGCCAAACCAAGCGCACCAGAACCAGCAATATGATCACCGCACCGATAGAGACGTGCCAACTGATCAATCCAACGGGCAGCGTGCCGCGATGCACACCCGGCATCAACCAACCCACGGCGTACTGAATCACGAGAAGAATGACGGTTAGCCAATGGAAAATTTTGGTAGGCGCGCTGTAATTATTTGTCGTCATATGCTGTATTTAATTTTTCTTGGAATTTAAGAAAGCATGAATGAAACGTTGATTTATTCAGGATATATTGCGCCGCCGGCAACGCGATGCCGCGACGCCGGCCCGACTCGACCTGGCTAGCAAGTGAGAGGGGCTGGCAGCCGCGGCGTTCGCTTTAAAATGTATGCCGCATCCCCATAATAAATCCGGAAACGCTCGTTCCCGCATCGGTTGAGCCGCCCGAAATGCCATTTACCCCGATCTGATACGTGGCATTCGCCTGGTTGTTGATTTTCACGTAGCCTGTGTACAGGGTGGTGCGCTTGGACAGCAGATAGGAATAGCTGAGTTCATAGAAGCTGGCGCCGGTCTGGCTCAAACCCGGATTATCCAGACTGCCGTTACCGGCCTTACCGTAATAGGCGAAAATCTTACCCACGCCTATCGAGTAGGTGCCCGATGCCGCCCAATAATTACGATGGACGGTTCCGCCAACAAAGTCCGCACTCTGTCGGCTGTATGTCAATCCCACCTTCATCGGGCCAAAAATCGTACTGCCGGCAACCGTAACGACTTGATCGCTCAATCCCGAACCGAACACGGAGGTGTCGTGTGATGTGGCCACTGCGATTTTGTTCGGTCCGCCGGCATAAACAATATTTGCGCCGACAGCATGCGGCACCAGCCCAACCCCCTGGTTGGCAAGATGCGAGTACATCGCGCTGCCATAAACGCCACCAAAAACCGGCGTCTCATATTTGACGGAATTGGGCATGGTGTCGTTCATGACCGGAAAGCCATTATTTTTGCCGGCATTGCTGGCGCCGAAGGCATCGCCGGAGTTGTTGTTCAGAATCGCTTCGGTGCTCAATATGCTCGTCATGAAGGTCGTCGAGTTGCCGACAATGTTTTTGATTTCATCGATCGGCGGATCCATATTGCCGAGCTTGGCGGCGCCGAAATTACCGGCGAGCCCGACAAACGTCTCCCGGGCAAACAGCGCGCCGCTACCGTTATTCACACCAACCTTACCCTCGAGTTGAAAGATCGCCGACATGCCGCCGCCCAAGTCTTCCATGCCCAGAAAACCGATCCGCGACGAATTGCTGTTCTCGCGGGTCACGTTGATCCCGACGCCATTGTGCGTCGTCCTGACGTTATCGAGGTCCACATTCATCACGCCATAAACGATAACGCCGGTGGTGCCGGTTCGGCCGTCAAAAGTGTCGTCGAACCGGTCCGCATGCGCAATGCCGCTGACCATACATCCCAGCGCAGCAAGAGATACCCCTGATATTAATTTATTCATTTCATCCCCTTAATTATTCAATAGACGAAAAGAAAATTGCGGTCGAAGTTTTTCTCAGCACCGCAATTCTCTATAAATATGACCCGTCAGGCGTCAATCTTTCGTGATCGTCAGGACGGTAAATTTGTTATCGAAAAATGTATTGGCGTAATAAGGAGAAACAGTAGTCAGCACCTTTTTCGTATAGTCGGCGCTTCCCTCCGAGGCCACCGCATAAATCTTTTTGGTTTTTGCATCGATGGCCATCGTGCGAACGCCGGCGCGTGTACCCATGGCGTCGACCGGTTTGTAGGTGTCTACATCAACCTGTTCGAACACATTCAGAACAGCATTGATGCCGTTCGCAAGAAAAACGCGTTTTAGGTCGGGATCGAAAACGACTTCGTCATTGCCTCCGCCAATATCGCTTTTGTAAATGACCGCGCCGGTGGCGGCGTTCATGACCACAAAGGACGGTTGCGTCTCGCCGCGTCCGCGACATCCCAGAAAGATGCGGTCATGGGCTGCATCGAGCGTCAAGCCGGTGGTTTGCCCGCATCCAGGCGTCTTCCAGCTTGCCGTAATCTTCAGCGTACTTGTATCCAGCCGCAATACCGTGTCGATATCTCTGGCCGTCAGGTAAAAATTACCCTTGCCGTCAGCTTCGGCATGCTCTGGCGACTTGGTTGGCACGTGGATTTTCCCCACGATATCGAGCGCCGGTGCTTGCAGCACAATCAAATCCGTACCATCTGCTTCGCCGCCCATATTGACGACGACGCGTTTCGTCGCGCTATCGTAATGGCTGGTATCGAGGTCCGCGCCCAACTTGATCGCCGGCTTGGCCTCAAGCGTGGACAGCTTGAAAGGCGTCACCGTTCCATCTTGATTATTCGAGATGCCAAGATCGAATTCCGGCATCAGGAGCGCGCCGTTCGATCCGGCAGTCGCCGTTCCTGCAATCACTTTCACCACCTTGTGCGTGGTCGTATCGAACACCTGAAGGCCCTCTTTGCGATGGCCGATGAACAAGTGATGGTGCTGCTGATCCAGCGCGACATAATCCCATCCTGAGCCTTTGCCCGGTATGGTTGTTGCGTCTTCAACGTGCCAGCCGTCAAAAGCGGAGGCGTTGCCCGCGACGATCAATGTGCTCGCAAGTGCGAGCGCCGTCAGCATGTATTTTTTGTTCATTTTCATTCCTGTCTCCTGAGATTGTGTGCATTTTTTTACAGAAAATCGAGGCCAGTCCATAAGGCCCGCATTCATCCGTAGTGCTTTGTTCTTGATATTGTGTGCATCTGTAACCGCGTTACGTGAAGCTGTTGCTGTTGTTGTCTATAAGTGACCTCCAAATCAGTCGTGGGGTAAAAAGCGCATTGCGCATGCGCTCGAGTTCAAAACATCTATCCGGCGGGGAAAACTCAGAAAGCCGCGGGACGCCATTTCAATAGCCGTTTTTCCAATCGCATCAGCAAGTAATCGGCAGCCAATGCCACTACCGCCAATACAATCATTGCTGCAAATACACCGCTGGCGTTAAAAGCGCCTTGCGCCGTCGATATCAGCAAACCGATGCCCTCTTTCGAACCCAGAAACTCACCGACGACTGCGCCGACCAGCGCGAAACCGAAACTGACATGCAGGCTGGCCAGAATCCAGCTCAGCGCGGATGGAATCACGACCGCCGTTGTCACCTGGCGGCGTGAAGCGCCGAGAATCTGGGCATTGGCGATCATGTAGCGATCCGCCTCGCGCACGCCCTGGAATGCATTGCCGAACACAACAAAGAACACCATCACGAAAGCCAGCGCGACTTTGGATGCCATGCCCAGGCCCAGCGAAATGACGAAAATCGAGCCTAATACCACGCGAGGAATCGAGTTGGCGATCTGGATGTAGATGCTGAAGACGTCGGACAATAATTTATTGCGGCCCAATAAAATGCCGCAGATCACTCCGGCGACCGCGCCCATCAGGAAGCCCAATACCGTTTCTTCCAGCGTTACCAGTACTTGTCTCCATAACGGTCCTTGCGACGTGCCTTCAACAATCCAGTCATAAATCTGGAGCACGATCAACGATGGTTGCGAAAAGAAAAACGGATCTATCCATAACAATCTGGCCGACAATTCCCAGCCGCCCAGAACAAAAACCAGAATGGCCACGCGCAGTGCAATAACCATCTGGTAACGTTGCCGGATTTTGCGCTGCGCTACTTGCTCGACGCTGGCCAGGCTTTCGGCACTGAGTTGATAGGGGAGTTCTGCTTGGTTCATGAATATGCCTTGTACAGATAACGATTAATTGATGTGGACTTCTTCGCGTAGATCGGCCCAGATCTTGCGGGAAATCTCGATAAATCCCGGTTCATAACGGATCTCGGATGTGATGCGCGGTCGTGGCAGGTCGATCTCGTAGACGCTCTTTAGCGTTGCAGGACGCGCGGTCAATACGTAGACCTTGTCGGCCAATGCGATGGCTTCTTCCAGATCATGCGTGACGAATACGACGGAACCTGTCTGCGCCGACCATAGCTGCAGCAGTTCGTCCTGCATCAATGTGCGGGTCTGCATGTCGAGCGCACTGAAAGGTTCATCCATCAGTAAGATTTCGGGACTGTTGATGAAGGTTTGCGCCAGTGCGACGCGCTTGCGCATGCCGCCCGACAATTGATGCGGATAATGGCTGCCGAACTTCTCCAATCCGACTCGGCCTATCCATTGTTCCGCCAAGCCGTAAGCCTCGTCTTTGGATTTGCCGCGAAACAGCGGTCCCGCAGCAATGTTGTGCATCACACTGCGCCATGGGAATACCGCATCATTCTGAAATACGAAACCGATGCGCGGATCGATGCCATCCACCGGCGCGCCCATGACGCGTACTTCGCCGAGGGTCGGTTTCAGCAATCCGGTGATCAGGCTCAGCGTGGTCGATTTGCCGCAACCGGTCGGTCCTACGATGGCGACAAATTCGCCGCGCGCCACGCTCATCGTAAAGTCGCGCAATGCAACGGTGGCTTTGCCATCCGGGGAAATGAAACGGCAAGATACGTTGCGCAATTCAATCGCAGGGGTAGCAGCAGTAGCAAGAGCAGCGTCTGCAGCCCGCGGCAGGACCGCCGCGCTGGTCGGGTAAGTACTTGGATTCATGAAATGTCTTTTGATTGAGTCGTCAGGGCCGCCGCTGGTGCAGCGGCCTTGGCGGTTTTACTTCGCCATGTCGACGAATTCGTTGGTATATGTTTTGGACAAATTGATGCTTTTGCCCTTGACGTTAGGATTGGCGGCAGACAACACCGCCAGCACGGTTTCCGGACCGCCGGCCGGCATCCGCCCGTCCGGCGAAAACATCGGCAGCGAACTGCGCAATGCCTGCAAATACAGTTCCTTGTTGTTGCCGTAATAGTCCTTCGGCATTTGCTCGGCGATTTGTTCTGCGCTGTGCGTTTTGATGAATTTCAGCGTTCTGACGAAGGCATGCGCCAGTTTGGCAGCTTCAGCTTTGTGCGCGCTCAGCCATGGGCCTTGCACATACAGGCTGGAGGCTGGATACAAACCGCCCAAGGCCTTCATCGTCCCTTCGACTGTACGCATATCGACCAGTACCGCCGCATCGCCGGTTTTCAGCAATTGCGATATTGTCGGTTCGGTCGTCATGCCGGCATCGATGCGGTTCTGCTTGATCGCGGCGATGAACGAATTGTCGGCGCCAACCGGCAGCACGGAATACTGACTGGGCAAGATGCCTTGTTTGGCGGCCAGATATTGCGTCAGGAAATTGGTGGATGAACCCAGACCGGTCACGCCTAGCGTCTTGCCTTTGACATCGGCCATGCTCTTGATGGTGGCGCTCGCCTGAGTCGAAACCATTTCGACTTCGCCCGGCACTTGCCCGAAGATCACCAGAGCCGTGATTTCCTTGCCTTTACTTTGCAAATCGATCGAGTGATCGTAAAAGCCAACCACTGCCTGCACTGCCCCTGCCAGTAATTCATTTTCCGCATCGACGCCGGCCGGCTGCGACTGTAATTCAACATCCAGGCCCTCATCCTTGAAGTAGCCGAGCTGCTCCGTCAGTTTCGCCGGCAGATAAATAATTTTGGTAATACCGCCGACCATAATGGTGATTTTTGGCGCATCGGCAGCGCTTGCCTGCGTTGATACGGCCATTGTCGCCGCGACTAATAGGGTCGGCAGAAATGCACTACTGAAAGAAAATTTCATGAATAGGTCTCCTGATTTTTAATTTGAATACGCGTGCCTTGGGCATGCGTTACATTTATTTTTTATGTCCGCGGTACGTTGACTGCCTGCCGCATTCTAGAAGGTCGAAACTTACATCCAGCTTTCCAAATCCGGGTATTTCAGGGTGCGGTGCAACATAATTGGGCGGGGAATTGAACGTCTAAACGTCTAAACGCTGGTCTGCTTGGGCTGCAAATGACGTAGGCGCCTGGCGTCGAATGGTGAGGGGTGATGGGGATGTGGAGGTTTTAATATTCGGCGAACCTTAGCGCAGCGGCTCGCGCAGTCGACGATATAGTTTTCACGCTGCAGCGCCAGCCATTCCGACAGTGATCTGTTGTCTTCTATCAACAAAATTCGCATGGGTATATGCCTGACAATAGCCTGAGAGCCGCGTGTATATAGAGCTAAGGCTACTTTTCATTTCTTTATGCCATGGCCTGCATGTGTTTTTTTAATAAGCACTCCGGTAGAATGATCGCTTTACCTCCTTATCGACCATCATGACTTATTGCGTCGCCCTCCGTCTCAACGACGGCCTCGCCTTCCTGTCAGACTCGCGCACCAACGCGGGCGTGGATCAGATCGGCACGTATCGCAAGATGAATGTCTATGAGATTCCCGGCGAACGCGTGATGGTGATGATGACTGCGGGTAACTTATCGATTTCCCAATCGATCCGCCAAATCGTCGTCGAGCACACCAATGCCGAGGGGCATAATCTGTGGACCGCGAAATCGATGTATGAAGCGGCACATCTCCTCGGCGATGCGATCCGGCAGGCGCATGACCGCGATGCGCACGAATTGCACAAATTCGGCATTGATTTCAATATCAGCATCATCTTCGGCGGCCAGATCAAGGGCGAACCCTGTCGCTTGTTCCAAATGTATGCTGCCGGAAATTTCATCGAATCGTATGACGAGAATCTGTATTTTCAGATCGGCGAATCCAAATACGGCAAACCGATTCTGGACCGTGTCGTCAGGTCGAATACCTCACTGGACGAAGCGGCCAAGGCCGCATTGATTTCCATGGATTCGACGCTGCGCTCGAATATCTCGGTCGGCCTGCCGCTGGATTTATTGTTATATGAAAAAGATCATTTGGCGGTCAGCCACTTTGTGACCATCGACGAACGCAATCAGTATTTCCAGATGATTCGCAATACCTGGGGCGACCAGTTGAAGCGGGTGTTTGCAAACACCGCCGATCCGATCTGGAATGCTACCCCGGAAACCACCGACAACGTGCTGTCCGGAATCAATCACGACACCACGCCGGTTAGGGTGCCGCCGCCGCCCGGCCTGCTGCATGATGATACGCAACCATCGCCGCAGCAGACGCTGGCACATCAAAAGCGCAATCCCAAACAACACTGATCAGAAAATTTAAAAATTAAGGCTCGAAGGAAACTTCGAGCCTTAATTTTCTATCCGCTTAATTGCAAAACTAATTACAAAACAATCGTCTGCGCTTCGCCTTCAGCCCGCGCGCGGATTTCACCGATGCGCGTCACGGTTTCACCGGCTGCTTTCAATTGCGCCAACGCAGCATCGGCATTTTCAGCCGCAACGATGACAGTCATCCCGATACCGCAATTGAAGACGCGATGCATTTCGGCATCGGCCACGCCGCCATGTTCCTGCAGCCACGTGAACAGCGGCGGCATGGCCCATGCATCGCGATGCAAGACCGCAGTCAGATGCGGCTGCAGCACGCGCGGCACGTTTTCAAGCAGCCCGCCACCGGTGATATGCACCATGCCTTTGACTTCCATGCTTTCCATCAGCGCCAGCAAGGGCTTGACGTAGATGCGGGTGGGCTGCATCAGCACGTCGGCCAGCTTGCGGCCATGGAAATCCGCATTCAGATCCGGTTTTGCCACTTCCAGAATTTTGCGCACCAGCGAATAACCGTTCGAATGCGCGCCGGAGGAAGCCAGGCCCAGCACGACGTCGCCCGGTTTGATTTTGCTGCCGTCGATGATTTTCGCTTTTTCCACTGCACCGACGGCAAAGCCGGCCAGATCGTATTCGCCATCCGGATACATGCTCGGCATTTCCGCCGTTTCGCCGCCGATCAACGCGCAGCCGGCTTGTTCGCAACCGTTCGCAATCCCTTTGACGACATCGGTTGCATTGGCCACATCCAGTTTGCCGCAAGCGAAGTAATCCAGAAAGAACAGCGGTTCGGCGCCCTGCACCAGAATATCGTTGACGCTCATGGCGACCAGATCGATGCCCACGGTATCGTGGCGATTGAGCATAAAGGCCAGTTTCAGTTTGGTGCCGACGCCGTCGGTGCCCGATACCAGCACCGGCTCCTTGAATTTCTTGCTGATTTCAAATAGAGCGCCGAAACCGCCGATCCCGCCCAGCACGCCTTCGCGCGAGGTGCGTTTGGCAAGCGGTTTGATCGCTTCCACCAAGGCGTCGCCTGCTTCGATGTCGACTCCAGCGTCGCGATAGGAAAGAGAAATCTTGGATGATGATGTCATTTGTGTCTGGCAGCGGTAAGCAGCGGTAAAATAGCGGTTGGGCAAAAACGGCGAAATTCTTGAAAATCCGCCAAAATCCGCCAAAAGCGTGATTTTATCAAACCCTTCCCTTTAGCGACACCTTTAAGACACCTTTCAGACTCCATTCTTCGGCCTGCATGAAACAGTTACTCCTCGATTTAAGCGCAAAACAGGCCCCCGACTTCGCAACGTTTGTGGTGGGCCGCAATGCCGAGGCCAGCCACTTATTGAAGCAAATCGGCCTCAACCTGAGCCGCAGCTCCAGTAAGACATCTGCGGATGACCGTTTCGTCTATCTGTGGGGCGAGGCCGGATCTGGCAAAAGTCATTTGCTGCAGGCATTGGCGCTGGCTTGGGCCGAGGCAGGGGTCGAGGCCCGGAATAGCCGCTATATCGACGCCGCTGCCCCTAGCGCCGCATTCGATTACGACCCTGCCATCCATCTGTATCTGATCGACGACTGCGCACAGCTATCGGCCACGGCGCAAATCGATGCATTCAATCTGTTCAACCAGATCCGCGAGCAAGGCGGCTATCTGGTCAGTGCCGGCGATACCGCACCGGCGCAACTGAAAGTGCGCGAAGATTTGCGCACCCGGCTCGGCTGGGGCCTGATTTACCAGATCCACACCCTCAGCGATGAAGAAAAGATCGAAGCACTGACCCAGGCCGCCGCCGCGCGTGGCATGATACTGTCGCCAGGCCTGCTACCCTACCTGATTACGCATTTTCGCCGCGATATGCAGTCTTTATCGGCAATACTCAATGCATTGGATCATTACTCCCTGGAAACCCAGCGACCCGTCACTTTGCCGCTGCTACGCAGTCTTTTACAAATGGAAATACAAGAACGCACTCTATGAATCTCGCATTATTTGATCTCGATCACACCATCCTGCCGATAGATTCAGACCACGAATGGGGTAATTTTCTGGCCGCCACCGGCGCAATCGACGCTGCAGCCTTCAAGAAGAGCAATGACGAATGGTATGCGCACTACCAGGCCGGCACGCTCGATCCGGTCAAATACCTGGAATTTGCACTGGGCACGCTGGCGCGCTTCCCCCGCGCTCAGTTGAATCGATGGCATGATCAGTTCATGCAAACAGTCATCCATCCCGCCCTGGCGCCGGCTGCGTTAAAGCTGGTGCAACAACATCTGGACGCGGGCGATCTGGTGGCCATCGTCACCGCCACCAACAGTTTCGTGACCGGGCCGATCGCCAAAGCATTCAATGTCGAGCATCTGATCGCGGCCCGCCCGGAAATGCTGCCCGACGGCAGTCTCACCGGAAAATTGCTCGGCACGCCCACCTTCGCCGAGGGTAAAATCACCCATACCGAAGCTTGGCTGGCGCAGATGGGCAAAACCATCGCCGATTTCGAGCGCAGCTATTTTTACAGCGATTCGCAAAACGATATTCCGCTGATGTCGCTGGTAACCAATCCGGTCGCCACCAATCCCAACCCTAAACTGGCAGCCCATGCGCTTGCGCACGGCTGGCCGATTCTGACTCTTTTCGACACCCCTTCCCATGATTAAAAAGCTGATCCGCTCGATTCTGGGCAAAAACAAGAAAGTCAGCGATTCGACGCCTCAACCTACGGCACTGAACGCAAAAGAACACGGCATCGACCCGAAGCTGATTTCACCGAACGCAGTACGCGTCACCGATACTTTGCAGCAAGCCGGTTTTAAAGCATTTATCGTCGGCGGTGCGGTGCGCGATCTGTTGCTGTCGGTGAAACCCAAAGATTTCGATGTCGCCACCAATGCCACGCCGGACCAGGTCAAACGCCTGTTCCGGCGTGCTTTCATTATCGGCAAGCGCTTTCAGATTGTGCACGTGATGTTCGGTCAGGAACTGATCGAGGTCACCACGTTTCGCGGCACCGTCTCGGAAGGCGCGCTCAAAGATGAACACGGCCGCGTGCTGCGCGACAATACCTTCGGCGCGCAGCATGAAGATGCCGTGCGGCGCGATTTCACCATCAACGCCATGTATTACGATCCGGCCTCGCAAACCGTGCTCGATTATCACGGCGGCATCGCCGATATGCGCGCCAAGACATTGCGCATCATCGGCGTACCGGAAGCGCGCTACCGCGAAGATCCGGTGCGCATGCTGCGCGCGGCGCGCTTTGCCGCCAAGCTGAAATTCACGATTGCACCGGCCACCGCGGCACCGATCAAAGTGATGGCGCCCTTGATCAATAACGTCCCTGCCGCCCGCATCTTCGATGAAATGCTCAAGCTGCTGATGAGCGGCCAGGCGCTGGCCTGCCTGCAGCAATTGCGCAAGGAAGGCTTGCATCACGGCCTGTTGCCTTTGCTCGATGTGGTGCTGGAGCAGCCTATGGGCGAAAAATTCGTCACGCTGGCGCTGAGCAATACCGATGCCCGCATCGTGCAAGGCAAACCGGTTTCGCCCGGCTTCCTGTTTGCCTCGCTGCTCTGGCATCAGGTGCTGGAAAAATGGCGTGCTTATCAGGCCGCAGGCGAATATCCGATTCCTGCCTTGCATCTGGCGGCCGATGATGTGCTCAATGCACAAACCGAGAAATTGGCGTTGCAGCGCAAAATCGCCAGCGATATGCGCGACATCTGGGCCATGCAACCGCGCTTCGAACGCCGCAGCGGCAAGTCGCCGTATAAATTGCTGGAACATCTGAGGCTGCGTGCGGGCTACGACTTTTTACTGCTGCGCTGCGCCTCGGGCGAAGTCGATGCTGCGATCGGTCAATGGTGGACGTCATTCATTGAGGCCGACGGCGCCGGCCGCGAAGCGCTGATCGCGCAAAAACCGAAAGAGGAAGGCGACGGCGTTGCCAAAAAACGCAAGCGCCGTCCCAGCCGCTCCCGCGCCAAAGCACCCGCCGCGCCATCGGCCAGCGAGACTTGAAGGCCGCAGTAATCGTAATGTAATGAGCAATGCAATGAACGATGCAATATCAGACCTGACGCCGGATACGGCCAAGGAGGTTGTCGCCTATATCGGCATCGGCGCCAATCTGGGTGATGCGCGTGCCTCGGTACAGCAGGCGCTTGCCGGCCTGGCGCAATTGCCTGCGACCAAGCTGCTGCGCCAATCCGCGCTTTATCGTAGCGCGCCGTTTGAAGCCGATGGCGACGACTACATCAATGCAGTGGCCGCGATCTCGACCGCATTGCCGCCGCTGCAATTACTGGCTGCGTTGCAGGCGATCGAACAAGCCTTCGGCCGGAAGCGTCCTTATTTTCATGCGCCGCGCACACTCGATCTGGATCTCCTTTTATACGGCGATCAGTGCATTGCCGCGCCGACGCTGACGGTGCCGCATCCCGGCATCACATTGCGCGCATTTGTGCTGCTGCCTTTACTTGAAATTGCGCCGTCGCTGGTGATTCCGGCTGCCGGGCCGGCGCAACAATTTTCTGCCGCGCTCAGCGGGCAGCGCATTGAACGTCTGAACATTTGATTTAATTCACGGAAATCATTATGCAAATTCCAATCTGGCTGCAAACTGCCGGCCTGCTATCACTGTCCAATATATTCATGACGATTGCCTGGTATGGCCATCTGAAAAATCTGTCCGACAAACCCTGGTGGATCGCCGCGCTCATCAGTTGGGGCATCGCCCTATTCGAATATTTGCTGCAGGTGCCGGCCAACCGTATCGGCTTTCAGCAGTTCAGCCTGGCGCAGTTGAAAATCATGCAGGAAGTGATCACGTTAACGGTGTTCGTGCCGTTCGCAATGTTGTACATGGATCAGTCGTTCAAGCTCGATTACATATGGGCCGCCTTGTGTATGACAGGTGCTGTATATTTCATTTTCAGAAGCTGAGCAGCTGCATGCAACACCAGCAGCACCAGCAACACAAGCAGCGCGGCAAATGCACATTTAATTCAGGACGGAGTAGAAAAGATGGCTGGTTATATACAAGACAAAGCAGCAGGCAAAACAGACAAGGCCGCTGAAGGCAGCCGGCGCAGCAAGCCGGTCACCATGCCGCAGCTGCAGGCCTTGTGCGACAAAGGTGAAAAAATCACCATGCTGACGTGTTACGACGCCAGCTTTGCCAGCCTGATGGATGCCTGCGGCGTGGAAATGCTGCTGATCGGCGATTCGCTCGGCATGGTCTGCCAAGGACACGATTCGACATTACCGGTGACGCTGACCGACGTGGCCTATCACACGGCCTGCGTAGCGCGCGGCAACCAGACTGCACTGGTGGTCGCGGACATGCCGTTCGGCACTTATACAACGCCGGAAACAGCTTGCCAGAACGCGACGCGGCTGCTTCAGGCCGGCGCGCATATGGTGAAAATTGAAGGCGGGGCCTGGCTGGCCGAGACGGTACGTTATCTGCACGAGCGCTCGATTCCGGTCTGCGCGCATCTGGGCTTGACTCCGCAATCGGTGCATCTGATGGGCGGTTACAAAGTGCAGGGTAAAACGGTCGAAGCGGCGCAGCAGATGCTGGCCGATGCGTTGGCGCTGCAGGAAGCAGGCGCTTGCATGGTGGTGCTTGAAGCGATTCCCGCCGGGCTTGGCAAGGAAGTCTCAGAGGCGCTGCATATGCCGACCATCGGCATCGGCGCCGGTGTCGATTGCGATGGGCAGGTGCTGGTCATGCACGATATGCTGGGAACATTCCCAGGACGCAAGGCGCGCTTTGTACGGGATTTCATGGAAGGCGCCGACAGCATCGGCTCTGCTTTGCGCGCCTATGTTGCGGCGGTGAAAGACGGTAGTTTTCCTGCGCAGGAACATTGCTTCTGATATTTGCGCTCGGGATTAAGCGTTCAGATAAGAAAATTTAAGTTTTGAGGATCACCTCTATCCCCAAATCTACTTACCTGAACGGCATTACCGATTTATGGCAAATCAGCATACTCGGCCAGACTGGCCTGTATGTAACGCTCGCACTCTTCGGTATTTTCGATCGAAGAAGTCAAGGCACGCAACAGGCCATCCCCTACCCCGTAGATCAAGCTATGAATTGTCAGCGGTTGCCCGCGCTCCCAGGCATCGCGCACGATGGTGGTGCGGCAAATATTATCGACCTGCTCCAGCACGTTCAATTCGCATAAACGGTCGTGACGCGTGCGTTCGGTCATTGATTCATGAAAACAGTGTGCATGCTTCTCGTGCACGTCCTGTACATGCTGCAACCAGTTGTCCGCCAAGCCGACGCGGCGCCGGGTCAGCGCCGCGTGCACGCCCGAACAGCCGTAGTGACCGCAGACGATGACGTGTTTGACCTTCAGCACGTCCACTGCAAACTGCAACACCGACAGGCAGTTCAAATCGGTATGCACGACGATGTTGGCGATATTGCGATGGACGAATAATTCGCCTGGCAGCAATCCCAGCAAATCGTTGGCCGGCACGCGATTGTCGGAACAACCTATCCAGAAATATTCAGGCGATTGCTGAGCTGCAAGCGTTTTGAAAAAACCAGGATCTCTTTCCGTAATGCCACGAGCCCAGTCTTGGTTGCTTTGCAGCAGCATTTGTTGCGTTGAATCTAGCTTTTTTTCAGTCATATTTATCCGCTGTGAGAATTGAACGCGGTATCGAAACCGTCGGATGCTGGAAAAAAATGCCGATCTCTTCGTCGGAGATCAGCATTTTTAATAACAGACACTATACCGGAGTTATTCGAAAAACTCCTTGACCTTGTCTTTCCATGTCTTGGTTTGCGGACTATGCCGGGCGCCGCCTTCGGCTGTCAAGGTTTCCAGCTCGCGCAATAATTCCTTCTGACGTTCGGTCAGCTTGACCGGCGTTTCAACCACGACATGGCAGAACAGATCACCGGTGATGCTGGAGCGTACACCTTTGATGCCTTTGCCGCGCAGACGGAAAGTCTTGCCCGTCTGGGTGCCTTCCGGAATCGAAAACGAGGCCTTGCCGTTCAATGTCGGCGCTTCGATTTCGCCACCCAGCGCCGCCCGCGCAAACGAGATCGGCATTTCATAATGCAGATCGTCGCCATCGCGCTGGAATACTTCATGCTGCTTGATGTGAATTTCGACATACAGATCGCCGGTCGGGCCGCCGTTCATGCCGGGCTCGCCGTTGCCCGAGGAACGAATCCGCATGCCATCGTCGATACCGGCCGGGATTTTAACTTCCAGCGTCTTGTTGCGTTTGACGCGTCCGGCGCCGCCGCATGCAGTGCAAGGGTCGGGAATGATCTTGCCGCTGCCGTGGCATTTCGGACACGTTTGCTGAATGCTGAAAAATCCTTGTTGCATCCGAACCTGGCCGTGACCGGCGCAAGTCGGGCAAGTAATCGGCGCGCTGCCGGCTTTGGCGCCGCTGCCGTCGCATGCTTCGCACTGATCCCAGGATGGCACGCGGATCGTGGTATCGAAGCCGTGCGCTGCCTGCTCCAGCGTGATTTCCAGGTTGTAGCGCAAATCGGCGCCGCGATAGACTTGCGGGCCCGCTCCACGGCTGCGCCCGCCAGCGCCGCCACCGCCGAAAATATCACCGAAAATATCGCCGAACGCGTCGGCAAAGCCGCCCGCGCCCGCGCCGCCGCCCATATTTGGATCGATGCCGGCATGGCCATAGCGATCGTAAGCGCCGCGCTTTTCCGGATCGGACAGCATTTCGTAGGCCTCTTTGACCTCTTTGAATTTATCTTCGGCGCCCTTGCTGTCCGGATTACGGTCCGGATGATGCTTCATCGCAAGCTTGCGATAGGCCTTCTTGATCTCTTCATCAGAGGCGTTTTTCGCCAGACCGAGAATCTCGTAAAAATCGCGTTTCGCCATGTTTATCTATCAACCTAAATATTATTTGCCCGCTGCCGGCGTTCTTTATTTAAAACGCCAAATGGCAGCCTCTCGGCTGCCACCCTGGCGGGACATTACGACATCGGCCGTACTCCTACCCTGCTCTTTACTTCACTTCCTTAAAGTCGGCATCGACCACATCGTCCTGCTTGCCGCTTCCTTCGGCGCCGGCGCCTGCTGCACCTGCACCACCTGCGGCGCCACCGGCCGCAGCTTGCTGCGCCTGCATATCCGCGTACATTTTTTCACCCAGCTTTTGCGCCGCTGTCGACAGCGCGGCCGATTTGGCATCGATCGTAGGCTTGTCGTTACCCTTGAGGGCTTCTTCCAGATCCTTGATCGCCGCTTCGATCTGTTCCTTCTCGCCGGCATCCAGCTTGTCGCCGTATTCGCCCAGTGCTTTACGTGTCGAATGTACCAGAGCATCGCCTTGATTATGCGACTCGGCCATATCCTTCAGGCGTTTGTCTTCTTCGGCATTGGCTTCGGCATCTTGCACCATCTTCTGGATTTCTTCTTCGGTCAAACCGGAGTTGGCCTTGATCGTGATCTTGTTTTCCTTGCCGGTGGCTTTGTCCTTGGCGCCGACGTGCAAAATACCGTTGGCGTCGATGTCGAAAGTCACTTCGATCTGCGGCGTGCCGCGCGATGCCGGTGGAATGCCTTCCAGATTGAATTCGCCCAGGCCCTTGTTGCCAACGGCCATTTCGCGCTCGCCCTGATACACCTTGATCGTCACGGCCGGCTGGTTATCGTCGGCTGTGGAGAATACCTGACTGAACTTGGTCGGAATCGTGGTGTTCTTCTTGATCATCTTGGTCATCACGCCGCCCATGGTTTCAATACCAAGCGACAGTGGCGTCACATCCAGCAGCAACAGATCCTTGCGATCGCCCGACAGAACCGCACCCTGAATAGCGGCGCCGACGGCAACAGCTTCATCCGGATTGACGTCGCGGCGTGGATCCTTGCCGAAGAATTCCTTCACCTTTTCCTGCACCTTCGGCATGCGCGTCATACCGCCGACCAGAATGATGTCGTCGATTTCGCTGACCTTGACGCCGGCATCCTTGATCGCAATACGGCATGGCTCCATGGTGCGGCTGATCAATTCCTCGACCAGCGATTCCAGCTTGGCGCGGGTGATCTTCAGATTCAAATGGATCGGTGCGCCATTGGCCATCGCAATGTACGGCTCATTGATTTCAGTCTGCTGCGAAGACGACAGTTCGATCTTGGCGCGCTCTGCCGATGCCTTGATGCGTTGCAAGGCGATCGCGTCTTTGCGCAGATCCAGACCGTTGATCTTGTTGAACTCATCCAGGATGTAATCGATGATGCGCTGGTCGAAATCTTCGCCGCCCAGGAAAGTGTCGCCGTTGGTCGAGAGCACTTCAAATTGTTTTTCACCATCGACATCGGCAATTTCGATGATCGATACGTCAAAAGTACCGCCGCCCAGGTCATACACCGCAATCTTGCGATCGCCCTTGTCGGTTTTATCCAGACCGAAGGCCAGCGCAGCTGCAGTCGGCTCGTTGATGATGCGTTTCACATCCAGACCGGCGATACGGCCTGCATCCTTGGTTGCCTGACGCTGCGCATCGTTGAAGTAAGCCGGCACCGTGATGACGGCTTCGGTCACTTCTTCGCCCAGATAGTCTTCGGCGGTTTTCTTCATCTTGCGCAGCACTTCGGCCGAAATTTGCGGCGGCGCCAGTTTGTTGCCGCCGGCGCCGATCCAGGCGTCGCCGTTATCGGCGCGGATGATTTCGTAAGGCATCAGGGAAATATCCTTTTGCACTTCCTTTTCATCGAATTTACGACCGATCAGACGCTTTGCGGCATAGATCGTTTTCTTGGGATTGGTAACCGCCTGGCGTTTGGCCGGTGCGCCAACCAGAATTTCACCATCTTCCTGATAAGCGATGACCGACGGCGTCGTACGCGCGCCTTCCGAGTTTTCGATCACCTTGGGTTGGCCGCCCTCCATCACAGACACGCAAGAATTCGTTGTGCCCAGATCGATACCAATAATTTTGCCCATAATTTTTTTTCCTTTAATAACTTGACGGGATAACTGAATTTAACTGATGTTCTTCATATGCGTAGCGCGTGGCGGCTTTCAAGACGATGCCGCACAAATTCTTGCGCTATCGTTATTGCGCGACGGTCACCAAGGCGGGGCGCAGCAGGCGATCCGAAATCGTGTATCCTTTTTGCAACACTGCAACCACGGTATTGGCTTCCTGCTCGGCCGGAACAGCCGATACAGCCTGATGTTTCATAGGATCGAGCTTCTCGCCGACAGCGGGGCTGATTTCCAGTAATTTATTTTTTTCGAAAGCGGCGGTAAGTTGTTTGAGCGTCATGTCGACGCCTTCCTTGAGCGACTCAATTGATGGCGTTTGAATGTTCAGCGCCATTTCCAGACTGTCTTTCACCGCCAGCAGGCTCTCGGCAAAATTTTCAACCGCAAATTTATGCGCACGGGTGACGTCTTCCTGAGCGCGCCGGCGGACATTTTCCATTTCGGCTTTGGCGCGCAGAAAAGCATCCTGCATTTCAGCCGCTTTGGCTTCTGCCGCTTTCAATTGCTGCATCAAACCATCTTCGGCTGAGACTTCCTGGGTTTCGTTGCGCGTTGCGGCTTTATTGTCGCCCTTACCGTCAACCTGATCGACAGCATCCGCTGCCACTTGCTTTTCGTCGTCTTGCATTCAAATCCCCTAACAATCTGTGCTTTGTTCAATAACCAGTGCTACGTGAGGCTATTCCCTGCTATTTCAAGGGCTTAAAGACCGAGCGCTACCTTAATGCTGCCCAACAGCAACATCGGCAATCTTTTGGCCGCCGCGTATTTTATCCAACGTCCGGGCTGCGTGGTAAGCGATCAGAGCGGATTTTTGAGTTCGGCCTGCAGTTTTTCATATTTGGCCTGCAATTGCACAGGCGTTTCCACCCAGGCCGGGTTCAACGGGATGCAAGCCACCGGGCAAACCTGCTGGCATTGCGGCTCATTGAAGTGGCCTACGCATTCAGTGCATTTGTGCGGATCGATCTCGTAGATTTGCGGCCCCATGTAAATAGCGCCGTTCGGACACTCCGGTTCGCATACATCGCAATTAATGCAGTCGTCGGTAATCAGCAATGCCATAACGCTATTCCAGTTTTCCCATTTTCTCTTTCAGCCATCGGTCGACCGAAGGAAATACGAATTTCGATACATCGCCACCGAATTGGGCGATTTCCCGCACGATGGTGCCGGAAATGAATTGATATTGATCAGATGGGGTCAAAAACATGGTTTCAACATCCGGCAGCAAATAACGGTTCATGCCGGCCATCTGAAATTCATATTCAAAGTCGGAGACCGCGCGCAGACCGCGCACAATCACCCGCGCATTGTTTTCCCGCACGAATTCCTTGAGCAAACCGGAAAACCCCCGGACTTCCACATTCGGATAGTGGCCCAGCACCTCTTCGGCAATCAATAAACGTTCGTCCAGCGAGAAAAAAGGCTTCTTGTTCTTGCTGTCGGCCACACCGACTATCAGCTTGTCGAACAAGCCGGATGCCCGCCGCACCAGGTCTTCGTGCCCACGCGTGATCGGATCGAATGTGCCTGGATAAACTGCTATGACCATTGGAAGCCTCCCCTAGCGATTAGAACGCGCATTATGCCTGAATTCGGATTGCATTTTTTACAACGGTTTTTGAGATCGCTTTTGGCGCGATTGATTCCAGGCCGCTATCGCTGCAGCAGGTGATAAAACACGCTACCGGCATGATCGGCCCGTACTAATTGCCATCCTGACAACCATTCTGGCAGTGCGTCCGCTTCCAGCGCCTGCTCCGCTTCCAGATAAAGCAAGCCGCCCGCAACCAATAGCGGTTCGCACAACGGCAGGATTTTGCGCAACCAGTCTTGCCGATACGGCGGGTCCAGAAAAATCAGATCGAATTGGCTGCCTGCCTGTACCAGCTTATCCGCCGCGCCCATGGCATCGGCCCGCAAAATCTGCACTTGCTGCGCACGCAGCTTGGTTTTGGTGGCTTCCAGTTGACGCACCGCCGGTGTGTGAGAGTCAACCATCAAGACTTGCGCCGCGCCGCGGCTGGCGGCTTCGAAACCGAGCGCGCCGGAACCTGCGAACAAATCCAGGCACCGCAGTTGCTGCCAGTCCGCCCCCAGTAAATGCACCAGCCAATTGAATACGGTTTCGCGCACCCGGTCCGGCGTCGGCCGTAAGCCTTCGGCCGCCGGCACCGGCAAGGGCGTGCGCTTCCATTGGCCGCCGATGATCCGCACCTGGTGCGCCAGCGGCGGTTTAATTGCATGCTGCGGCGTCTTCGCCGGTTTGCTGTTGCTATTGCTGCGCATTGGCGTCGCCTACTCCTACTATGATGGTGCTTAACTGCGATAGCACGACTTTACGCGCAAACGCTGCCCGAATTTGCGCAATGCTGACCTGTTCGATATTTTGGGTCCAGCGATCCAGGTAATCGAGCGGTAATCCGTAGTAAGCAATGATTGAAATATTGGCGAGAATTTTACGATTGTTGTCGATGCGCAGCGCAAATCCGCCGACCAGATTGTCTTTGGCTGCCTGCAGCTCGGCCGGCGTCGGCCCGTCGCGCATGTAGGCGGCTAAGGTATCGCGCACCACTTTCAATGCCTCATCGGTTTGCTCGCGCTTGGTTTGCAAGCCGATCCGGAATGGCCCTTGTTGCGCCATCGGATTGAAGCCGCTATAGACGCTATAAGACAATGCGCGTTTCTCGCGCACTTCCTTGGTTAACCGCGATACGAATCCGCCACCGCCCAGAATGTAATTACCGACTGTCAATGCGAAAAAATCGGGATCGCCGCGTTCGAGCGCCGGCATGCCGATCAGAATATGCGATTGCGAAGCCGGATGCGCAATGCGTTGTTCACGCGGATTGGCTACCGGCGCCACCTCTGGCATCGCCGGCAATGCCGCGCCTTGCGGCAAACGGCGGGTCAATTCCTGCGCGATCTGTTCAGCCTGTGCCCGCGTGACATCGCCGATCATGGCAATGACCGCCCGGTTTGCCACGTAATGGTCGCGATGGAACGCTACCAGATCGTCCCGCGTAATCGCCCTTACCGACGCCTCGGTCGCTTGCTGTGCGTAGGGGTGGTCGCCGTAAATGGCCTTCAGAAAGGCCTTTTCTGCCAGCGCCTCGGGCTTGGTGCCGGCCTCACGGAGGCCGGCCACCATACGGGCCTTGTCGCGCCGCAGGAAATCTTCGGGAAAACTCGGTTGCGCCAACAAGCGCGCAAGCAATTGGACCGCGCGGTCGCGCTGGTCGGCATCGGCCAGCGTGCGCACGCTGATACCGGCCCGATCGCGCTCCGCACCACCGCCGCGTTGGGCCGCGATATCGGCAAGGCCGTTCAATATCTGCGCTTCACTCAACGCCGGTTCGGCCTGTGCATCGCTGCCGGCGGCGATGCCGCGCGCCAGCATTGCGTTGGTCAATCCGGCCAAACCGGCCTTGGCGGCCGGATCGCGGCGCGCGCCGGCATCGAATTCGACGCTGACATCCAGGATCGGAATAGTATGATTTTCGACAAATGCGACGCGTGCGCCGTTGTCCAAAGTCCACGATTGGATTTGCAATGCCGCCAGCGCATTGACGCTCAGCACCAAGGACCATGCCGTGGTCAGGATAATCAGGAATCTTTTCATTCAACGTTTCAATGCTCGTTTTAAATACTCGTTTTAAATGCTGCCGGTTGGCTTGTTTGGGTTGGTTTCAGCTGGATTTCTGAACCGGCGCGGCAACCCAGTCGAGCAGCGGCTGCCATTGCTCCAGATCGCGCTGCACCCGCGACGGCGCCACATCCCACATGGTCAGACCATGCGCTGCCAGTTGCACGTAATTCTGGGTATCGCGCAGATAACCCAGCATCGGCAGATTCAGGCTTTCGACAAAGCGGTGCAATTGCTCTGCCGAACGGGTCCGGCTATCGACCCGCATGCCGACGATACCGACATCGATATCGCCTTTGCGCACCGATTTTTCAGCCGCCAGTTGCACCAGAAATTCGCGCGTGGCAAGAATATCGAACATGGACGGCTGCAACGGCACCATGACTTTATCGGCCACTTTCAAAATATCGTTGAGCCGCCGGCCATGCAGACCTGCCGGCGTATCCAGCACGACATGGCTGGTGCCTTTGGGCGGCTTGGCCATCTCGTCTTCATCGATTTCCCAAGTGGCGATCGGCCGCGCAGAAGCCGGACGGATGCCGAGCCAAGCGCGCGCGGATTGCTGGCGGTCAACGTCGCCGAGCAATACCTGCTGACCTTGCGCGGCAAAATAACCGGCCAGATTGGTCGACAAAGTGCTTTTGCCGACACCACCTTTGGGATTGGCGATAACGATTACGGGCATGGCGTTCTCCGGCTAAATAAAGTGAATGGCATCAGCTTATTTGCAACTTATTTACAACTTATTTGCAACTCATTTGGAATTTCGACCAAGGTAATTAGCGTATTGGGCCCGGCGGCGGCGCGGCCCGTGGTTTGCCCGATAATGGCAGCGGCACCAGTGTAGCGACAGTCAGTTGATCGTCGCCGAAATATTTTTGCGCGACCGCCTGCACCTGCTGCGCGGTCACCGCCTTCGTCTTATCGATCATGCGGTCGATATTTTTATACGAAATACCGGCCATTTCCAATACGCCGATTTCCATGGCCTGACCGAAAATCGAGTCGCGCTTATAGATCTGCGATGCAATCAACTGCGTTTTGACACGCTGCAATTCTTCCGCCGAAATGCCTTCTTCCGCTATTTTCGTCACTTCGGCCCGCAATGCGGCTTCGAGCTGTTCGGCCGAAACGCTGGCCGCCGGCGTGCCTTCCAATACGAAGAGCGAAGGTCCGCGGGTAATGTCGTCATAACCGGCGCCGACATCATTGGCGATTTTAGCGGTGCGGACCAGATCGGCGTTGAGCCGCGCATTGTCATAACCGTCCAGCACGGCTGCCAATACATCCAGCGCATACGGATCTTCATCGTTTTCGACGTCTTTCAAGGTCGGCGCTTTGAATGCCAGCGAAACATAGGCGTTTTCCGCCGGCGCCTTTACCACGACGCGCCGCACACCATGCTGCTCAGGTTCGTTTTGCGGCTTGGCAGCGGCCGATGGCAGTTTTTTGGGCGCGATCGGACCGAAATATTTCTCGGCCATTTGGCGCACCTGCTGCGCGTCCACATCGCCCGAGATCACCATGGTCGCGTTATTGGGCGCATACCAGCGCTCGTACCAGGCTTTAACATCGCCGACGGTCATATGCTGCAGATCGTCCATCCAGCCGACGACCGGATGATGATAGGGATGCGCGACGAATGCCGCCGCATTTTGCGCTTCATTCAACATGCCGGAAGGCTGATCGTCGGTGCGCCAGCGGCGCTCTTCCATGACCACCCGGATTTCCTTGGAAAATTCATTCTGATCGAAACGCAAATTAGCCATACGCTCGGCTTCCAGCGCCATGACTGACGATAGTTTGGCCTTTTCGATTTGCTGGAAATAAGCAGTGTAATCGCGATTGGTGAAGGCGTTTTCGCTGCCCCCGAGCGCAGCAACTTTACTGCTGAATTCACCCACTTTCAGATGCTCGGTGCCCTTGAACATCATATGTTCGAGCGCATGCGCCACGCCGGTAACGCCGTTGACTTCATCGATGGAGCCAACCCGGTACCAAATCATTTGCGCCACAGTCGGCGCCCGATGATCTTCCTTGACAATGATTTTCATGCCATTTTTCAGCATGAATTCCTGTGCCTGCACCGCTGGGGGTGTTTGCGCATAGCTTGGTGTCAGTACGCCGCTGAGCAATATGCCGAACGCCGCAACGATAGGCCCTGTCTTCAATTTCATAAGCCCTGCTCTGATAGAATGCGAAGCAATTATTTAGAACGCATTAATGTATTTAATGCGTTATGTATTTAATGCGTTCTAATGCTTGTTTTGATTAATTCGGCCTGCAAGCGTCGCAATCCGCTAATTTTGCCATTGACGCCAAGACCGCCGCAGCGATTGTACCGCGTTCATCCCTTTACCCATTCTACATAGCAGATGTTTAGTTTCTTCAAGAAAAAGCCCCCTCAGGAAGCAATATCGGCAACGACGCCGGAAATCCAGCCTGCGCCAAGCATTGCCCCAAGCATTAGCCCAAGCATTGGCCCAGATTCGGCCTCCGAGCAGAGCAAACAAGGCTGGCTTAACCGTCTCAAGAGCGGTTTATCCAAGACATCGTCCAGTCTGACAGTCCTGTTTACCGGGGCCAAGATCGATGATGCGCTCTATGAAGAACTCGAATCTGCATTGCTGAGCGCCGACGCCGGTGTCGAAGCCACCCAGTTTTTACTGGATGCACTGAAAAAGAAGGTGAAATCCGAAAAATTGCTCGACGCGGCGCAAGTCAAAACGGCGCTGCGCGATTTGCTGCTCGATTTGCTTAAGCCACTGCAAAAACCGCTGATGCTCGGACAACATCAACCGCTGGTCATGATGATCGCCGGCGTCAACGGCGCCGGCAAAACCACCACTATCGGCAAACTGGCCAAACATTTGCAGGCGCATCACCAATCGGTACTGCTGGCCGCCGGCGACACCTTCCGTGCCGCCGCCCGCGAACAATTGACGATCTGGGGCGAACGCAATAACGTCGCGGTCATCGCACAAGAGTCCGGCGACCCGGCGGCAGTGGCGTTCGATGCCGTGCATTCGGCGCAAGCGCGCGGCATCAATGTCGTCATGATCGATACCGCCGGACGTCTGCCGACGCAATTGCATCTAATGGATGAGTTAAAGAAGATCAAACGCGTCATCGGCAAGGGGCTGGCCGCGGCGCCCCATGAAATTCTGCTGGTCATCGACGGCAACACCGGACAAAATGCACTGGCGCAGGTCAAGGCCTTCGACGATGCGCTGGGATTGACCGGCCTGGTCGTGACCAAGCTGGATGGCACCGCCAAAGGCGGCGTACTGGCGGCAATCGCAAAAACACGTCCGATACCGCTGTATTTCATTGGCATCGGTGAGCAAATCGAAGACCTGCAGGCGTTCGATGCGGTAGAGTTTGTCGATGCTTTGCTGGGCTAAACATTGAAAACGAGAAAGCCAAGAAAGCGTACATGATCATTTTCGATCACGTTTCCAAACAATACGGCCGCGGCAATACGGCATTGCGCGATGTCACGCTGACGATCAATAGCGGCGAACTGGTATTTTTGGCAGGGCCATCGGGCGCCGGCAAATCGACACTATTGAAAATGATCGCCGCCATTGAGCGCCCAAGCGCCGGCGTACTGAGCGTCAACGGGCAGAATATCGGTAAATTGACCGCTTCCGGGCTCCCTTATTTGCGCCGCAAGCTAGGATTGATTTTTCAGCAGCAACGTTTGTTGCCGGATCGCAATCTGCTGGCCAATGTGATGTTGCCGCTGATTGTCACCGGCGCCTGGCGCAGCGATGCCGAAAAACGGGCCCATGCCGCGCTGGACATGGTCGGCCTGCTCGATAAAGCCGCTACTTTGCCGCAAGCACTATCCGGCGGCGAGCAACAACGCGCCGCCATCGCGCGTGCGATTGTGAACCGTCCGCAGCTCATTCTGGCCGATGAACCGACCGCCAATCTGGATCGCGACAATGCCGACAAAGTTCTGGCAGCGCTGAAATCTTTCCATGAAGTCGGCGTGACCTGCCTGATTTCCACCCACGACGAGCAATATCTGAACGGCCCTGAACGGGTCGTCTACTTGGCCCACGGTCAGATTGTCGATGGCTGGCGCAATGATGACGATAGCGAACGCGCGCAGGAGCAGGCATGAACTGGCTGCGTTATCACCTGTTCGCCCTGAGCGACGCGTTCAATCATTTCCGCCGCGCGCCCGGCAGCTTTTTGCTTAATGTACTGGTGGTCGCCATTGCATTGGCGTTGCCGTTCGCCGGCATGACTGTGCTGGAAAACGTGCGTCCGGTGACTGAGCAACTAACGGTGCAGCCGGAAATCAGTGTCTTCATGCAAATGGCTGCCTCGCGCGATCAAGCCGTAGCCACCGCATCAGCCATCCGTGAGGATTTGCAGCACAATGGCAGCGATGCGAAAATCGTGTTTATTCCGCGCGAAAAGGCGCTGGACGCGCTGAAAAGCAAAACCGGTCTCAGCGATGCATTGACCACCCTTGGCAATAATCCCTTGCCCGATGCCTATGTGGTGAAGCTGACCGGTTTTCAGATCGATGCGGCGCAAGTCGATAAGATTGCGGACCAACTGAAGACGCTGCCGCATGTCGATACGGTTCAGATCGATTCGGCCTGGGTCAAACGACTGGCGGCGCTATTGCACATATTACGTCTGGCCCTCTTGTTTCTAGCTGTAACGCTGGGTGTTGTGGTGGTCGCAGTGGTGTTTAATACCATTCGGCTGCAAGTAATGACGCAATACGATGAAATTGAAGTATCGCGTCTGTTGGGCGCCACCGATGCATTTATCCACCGTCCGTTTTATTACACCGGCGCCTTGCTGGGAGCCTGTGCCGGCGCAATCGCACTTGCTGCGGTCGCCGCGGGCCTGCAACCGATGAATCAGGCTGTCGCCGAATTCGCCCGGCTTTATGGCTCGGAATTCTTGCTGGCGCCGCTGCAACCGATTGCCGCCATCGTATTGTTGGGGCTTAGCGCATTGCTGGGCCTACTGGGGGCCATGCTGTCGGTTCGACGCCATCTGGGCCGTCTTGGCTGAGCTTGGCTCCCCCATAAAATTGCCAAAAAGCATCTTGCTGTAGCCAACTGTTACAGCTTTTTCGCCTCTGCGAGCAACCTCTACGCCCCTCTGGGGCTCTAATTGCCTGATAATAAATGGAAAAGCGCAGGCCATAGTCCACGACTATTTTGCTCTTCAGTTATGCTAATTAGCACTCGACATATGAGAGTGCTAGAATTCTTGACTTAAATGCTGTGTCTTTAGAAGTTATCGACTTACAACAGTCTACGAACAAGGAGTTTCAATGAAATCAGCGTCTGACAATGCACTTATTGCAAACGAAACCCAGGCATTGGCACTCGGCTTTTCGGGCAGTCTGGGTAATATCGACGCCTACATTTCAGCGGTTAATCGTCTGCCGATGTTGACGCATGACGAAGAAATATCGCTGGCGCGCCGCCTGCGCGACAAAAACGATCTGGGCGCCGCCCAGAAAATGGTGTTGTCCCATTTACGGCTGGTGGTATCGATTGCCCGTGGTTATCTGGGCTATGGCCTGCCGCACGCCGATTTAATTCAGGAAGGCAATATCGGCTTGATGAAAGCGGTCAAACGCTTCGATCCGGATCAAGGCGTCCGTCTGGTGTCTTATGCCATGCACTGGATTAAAGCAGAGATGCATGAATACATCCTGAAAAACTGGCGCCTGGTCAAAGTGGCGACGACTAAATCGCAGCGCAAGCTGTTCTTTAATCTGCGCAGCCATAAAGAAGGCCTGGATGCGATGACCCCAGCACAGGTGGATGCGCTGGCCAAGACGCTGGATGTCAAACGCGAAGACGTAATCGAAATGGAAACACGTCTTTCCGGCCGCGACATGGCGCTCGAAGCGCCGACCGATGACGAAGACGACAAATTTGCACCAATCGCTTATCTGTCCTCCGAAGCCACCGAGCCGACCAAGGTAATGGAATCGCGTCAATACGACCGTCTGCAATCGGAAGGCCTGCAAACTGCACTGAGCAAGCTGGATCCGCGCTCACGCCGTATTGTCGAGGCACGCTGGCTGGCCAATGATGACGGCTCGGGCGCGACCCTGCATGAGCTGGCAGATGAATTCGGCGTATCGGCCGAACGTATCCGGCAGATCGAAACGGTCGCGTTGAAGAAAATGAAAGGTGCGCT
>JAQGNR010000174.1 GCA_028291765.1 Herbaspirillum sp. | reverse complement strand
GGTAGCGGCCGGCGTCATCATGTCGTCCATTCCGGCGGTTGTTGCAGTACTGAGCTGGATCATGTTGAAAGAGCGCATCGGCGCGAGAATCTGGGCATCGGTGGCTTGCGGCGCGCTGGGAATCGCTTTGCTGTCGCTGGCGCAGCCGCAGGCGGCAGAAGTAGCAGAGGCAGCACAGCTAGCAGAGATCGCAGCGGCAGGGCTGGCGCCAACAAACCAAATCGCCGACGCGTGGCGCGGCGACGCATTGATTTTTTGCGCGGTATTATGCCAAGCGTTTTATTCTGTGAACGGCAAGAAGTTAAGCGGCGCTTTGAGCCCGAAACGCATCACCGCCATCATCAATCTGTGGGGCCTGGCGCTGATGACGCCGTTCGGACTTTACGCTGCGCTGCGCTTCGATTTTCCGGCGGTCGAGGGCCAAATCTGGCTGCTGATGGTGCTGTATTCGCTGATTGCCAGTGTCTATACCGTCTGGTTGTGGCTGACCGGACAAAAAGCAGTGTCTGCTGCGCAAGCCGGCGTATTTTGCGTATTATTGCCGATCAGCACCGCGCTGACCGGCGTGCTGGCATTGGGCGAACACTTGAGCGGCATTCAAATTATTGCATTCGTGATTGCGATAACCGGCATTTTGCTCGCGACCTTGCCGGCCCGGCGTTCGGCATCGGTATCACCATCAACCCTCATTTCAAATAAGGCTTCCTTGTCCTTCGATACCACCGCCGCCAATAAATTACGGCACCGCTTCGACCACTGCGACCGGATCTGGCTGTTCGGCTACGGATCGTTGATTTTCAAGGCAGATTTTCCGTATAGCGAGCGGCGTCCGGCATCGATCCGCGGCTGGACCCGGCGCTTCTGGCAAGGCTCGCATGACCATCGCGGCACGCCCTCTGCACCGGGACGCGTACTCACCCTGACGCCACAGGCCGATGCCGTCTGTGCCGGCATGGCGTATCTGATTACGCCGGAAGTGTTCGATCATCTCGACTATCGTGAAAAAAACGGCTATCTGCGGCTCAGCACCGATATCGTTTTCGAAGACGGCCTGAGCGAACCGGGTTTGCTGTATATCGCCGACGCAGACAATGCAGCATTTTTAGGGCCTGCGCCAGAGCGCGACATCGCACGGCAGATCGCCGCCGCGGCCGGACCGAGCGGGCGCAATCGGGATTATCTGACCGATCTGGCCAACGCGCTGCGCCAGCTTGGCCAGGACGACCCGCATGTATTTGAAATCGAACAGCATCTGAATCAGCTGACACTTCGTTGATGCTGCGTTGATGTTGCGGTGCTCCGGTAGACGCTGCCGCATGCACTGCTTAATTGCTGCTTAATTACTGATTAATTGCCAATTAATTTCTAATTAATTAACAATTCAAAAAAATCCCCCGAATTCAATCCTTATTGAATCTTTCGTCAATGCCGCCGTCACAACATTCTTGACGTGGCCGATATCTCGGCCGAAAAACAGCCATTTGCGATCGTTGAAACACAACAACATCGCCCAATTTACTGTTAAATGCGTCCATATACATTTCAAAGGAGTTGATTATGATCAAAAAAGCATCGGCAATCTGGAAGGGTAGTCTGAAAGAGGGCGGCGGTACCATTTCCACTGAAACCGGCGTGCTCGACCACGCTCCCTACGGTTTCAAGGCGCGTTTTGAGAATGGCAAGGGCACCAACCCCGAAGAATTGATCGGCGCGGCGCACGCCGGCTGTTTTTCGATGGCCCTCTCAATGATATTGGGCGAAGCCGGTCTAACAGCGGAAAGCATCGAGACACAGGCTGACGTCACGCTCGAAAAACTGGATAGCGGTTTTGAAATCACCACCGTTCATCTGACCGTCGCGGCCAAAATTCCCGGCGCCAATAAAGCCCAGTTCGACGACCTGGCAGGCAAAGCCAAGGCCGGCTGCCCAGTATCCAAATTACTGAAAGCAGAAATCACAATGGATGCGCAACTGGTGCCTTGAAATGAGTGATTTTGACAAGCAACCACGCCGTAACGACGTGGAAGGTATTAAAACGTCGATTTCAAATAAATTGATGTATTCAGTCGGCAAAGACCCTTCGACCGCGCATGCCGAAGACTGGCTGCGCGCAGCTGAACTGGCGGTGCGCGATCGCCTGGTCGAACGCTGGATGCAGACCAACCGCGCCTACGATGTGCAGGGGCCGAAGCGGGTCTATTACCTCTCGATGGAATTTCTGATCGGACGTACCTTTACCAATGCGCTGCTGGCGTTGGGTATTTACGACGAAATGAAAATGGCGCTGTCGGAGCTGGATGTCGAGATGGAAGAGATCGTCAATGTCGAGCCGGACGCCGCGCTGGGCAATGGCGGCCTGGGCCGATTGGCGGCCTGCTTTCTGGATTCGATGGCCACGCTGGGCATTACCGGCATGGGTTACGGCATACGCTACGACTACGGCATGTTCAGTCAACAGATCGTCGACGGCATGCAGATAGAGAGCCCGGATTACTGGCTGGCTGGCGGCAATCCATGGGAATTTCCGCGGCCGGAGGTGCAATACCGCGTGCGCTTCGGCGGCCACATCGAACATATTGACGGCAAACCGCACTGGGTCGGCTCGCATGACGTGCTGGCCACGGCCTATGACACTATCATTCCGGGTTATGCCACCATCAACGCCAATACGCTGCGTTTGTGGTCCGCCAAAGCGACTGCTGAAATCGATCTCTCCGCATTCAACCAGGGCAATTATCTGGAGGCGGTAGCGCAAAAAAATCATTCCGAAAACGTCACCCGGGTGCTGTATCCGGACGACTCCACATTCTCGGGACGGCAGTTGCGTTTGCATCAGGAATATTTCTTCGTTTCCGCCAGTCTGCAGGATCTGATCCGGCGCTATTTGCGCAAGCACGATAATTTCGATCTGCTGGCCGATAGTGTCGCCATTCATCTCAACGATACCCATCCGGTGCTGGCGGTGCCTGAACTGCTGCGCATTCTGATCGACGAACACGATATGGAATGGGAAAAAGCCTGGGGACTGGCGCAGAAAATATTTTCGTACACCAATCACACCTTGATGCTCGAAGCGCTGGAAACCTGGCCGGTCGATATGCTCAGCGCGGTGTTGCCGCGCCATCTGAATATCATTTTCCTGATCAATGCCGAATTTCTGGCAAGCGTCAACGAAAGCCGCGGCTTCAATATCGAACGCATGCGCAGTCTGTCGCTGGTGGAAGAAGGCAGCGAACGCCACGTGCGCATGGCGTATCTGGCCGTCGTCGCCAGCCACAGCATCAATGGCGTGTCGAAGCTGCATACTGAATTGATGCGGCAATCGATTTTCAAGGATTTCGAAGAAATTTTCCCGGAACGCTTCAATAACAAAACCAACGGCATCACGCCGCGGCGCTGGCTATCGCAAGCCAATCCAACCTTGTCGGGCTTGATCGATTCAAAAATCGGACCGGACTGGCGGCACGATCTGGATCGTCTTGCGGCGTTAAAGGAATTCGCCGGTGATGCCGCCTTTGTCGATGCGTTTCGCAATGCCAAGCAACAAAACAAGTTGCGGCTGGCAGACTGGATCCGGCGCCATCAAG
>JAQGNR010000171.1 GCA_028291765.1 Herbaspirillum sp. | reverse complement strand
GCCTTCGGCCACCTCCCTTCATTACCTCACTGCGCACAAACATCCGCCATCAGCCCGCCCGACGCCCTTAATTTCGCAAGCTCTACTCTAAGTACGGCGCTGCCGCCATAAAGTTACGCCGATCATTACGGTCGTCGTCATCAAAATGGTGAGTACGCTCATCGCCATTCCTTGCCCGACCGAGCCTTGTTCGAATTGACGCCAGATGAATAGCGACGCCGTTTGAATTCCCGTGGGCGCGAGCAGCAGGGAGGCTACCAGTTCGCGCGAAGCGATTGCAAATACCAACAGCATGGACGCCAGCACACTCGGCGCCAGCAGCGGCAGCAAAATCTTCAGTAAGGCTCTTTGTAAATTGGCGCCATGCACACGCGCTGCGGCTTCCATGTTGTCGCCGATCTGGGCCAGCGCCGCGCTGGCGTAGCGCACCGGATACGGTAGCAGCAAACAGCAATAGGCCAGCAGCAAAATAGCCCAGGTGTTGTAAGGCGTTACCGGCCAGAACGATTGGTTCCACGCCAGGATCAAGCCGACGCCGACCACGATGCCGGGCAAGGTATTGGGCATCGTGGAGAGTGTATCGAGCAATAGCCGTCCGCGCATTTTGGTTTTGACGACGCAGTAAGCCACCAGTACGCCGAGCACGCCGGTGATCAGCGCGGTGGCGCCGCCCAGCGCCATGCTGACGCCGAGCGCGCGCAAGGCAGCGTTGCCGCTGCTGAGGTTGGTGAGAATAGTAGCGAAATGCACCAGTGATAAATTATCCGTATGCAGCCCGCCGGATAAGGTGCGCATCAACGATGTGATGACGATCGAAAACAGCGGCGCGCAAGTGGCGATCAGTATCGTCAGCGCAAACAATGCCGTCACCGGCCAGCGCCAGAGGCCGAGCGCACGCAATGTTGTGTCGCCGGGTTTGCCGTTGAGCGTTTCGTAGACATGTTTGCCCTGTATCCGCCGTTGCAGCCAGAATGCCAGCATCGCCATAGCCACCAGAATAATGGACAAGGTCGATGCGCCCGGCAAGTCGATCGGCCAATCCGAGAAGCGGCGTTCGATCCCCGTGACCAACACAAAAAAGCCGGCATTGGCCGCCAGCGCCGCCGGTGCGCCGTACTCTTCGATGGCCATCGCAAACACCAGCAGCAGACTGGCGGCAATGCCGGGCGTGGCCAGCGGCAAGGTAATCCGCATGAAGCAGCGCCATGGCGAAGCGCCGCAGACGCGACCGACATCGGCCAGCCGCGATCCGGAGGCGGCAATGCTGCGCGATACAGCGAAATAGACCACCGGGAAAACATTGAGCGTCATCACAAACACGACGCCGCCGAAGGAAAATAAAAAGGGCGCAGCCTGCAGGCCGGATAGTTGTTCGATGTAGCCGTGCGGCTGCAGCAGCATGATCCATCCCAGCGCGGCGATATAAGGCGGGATCATGAACGGCACCAGCAGCAGCAAATCCCACAGGGGCGCTGCCGGCAGCTTGAACAGGCCGCGCAATGCGCCCAGCGGAATACCGATGGCGGCGCTAAGCAGCACCACGCAGGCGCCCAGACGCAGGGTATTGAAGCTCAGCTCCGGTAAATCCGAATCGCCGAAAATAGTGGCCAGTTGCGAAAACGGCGCGGCCAGCGAACCCTCCGATAAATTCGGGAAAATTGCCTGCAACAGGACAAAGCAGAGCGGCAGTGCAACCACGACCATTAATGCAGTCGTGGTGCCTACGGCGAGCGGCGACCAGCGATTTTTTTGCACGTTTTTTTGTACGATTTTTTGTATGTTATGCGTCAGCCTATTTGCGGCCGAACAAGGTCGAGAATCGGTACAGCAGCGCTGCACGCGAGGCGTAAGTGCCGCCGCCTTCTGCTTCCGGCAGCAGCGCGATGTCTTTCAGCGCCGGGCGCTTGATGGCGATATCCTGTCGCGCCGGCATCAGATAGGCTTCGGCGACACGCGCCTGGCCTTGCGGCGAGAGTACGAAGTCGATGAATTTGCGCGCATCATCCGGGACCTTCGACGATTTCAGAATCATCATCGGACGCGGTGCGATCACGGTGCCGCTTTTGGGAAAAATCACTTCAACGCTTTCCCCCTTGGCCTGTGCTTCCAGCGCCACATAATCGACCGCGCCGAACACGGCCGCCCTGGCGCCCTGCAATACCGGATTCATCGCTTGCGCATTCGGGCCGGCGATGACCATGCCGTTGCTCTTGAGTGCGCCGAACAAGGCCCAGGCGCGATCGTTCTGGCGGGTTTGCAAACCGGACAGCAAATCCAGTGCAGCGCCGGATTGGGCCGGATCGGGCATGGTTACCTTATCCTTGAACGGCGGCAGCGTCAGGTCTTTCCAGTCGGCCGGACGCGGCGTGCCGCTTTTCGTATTCCAGACTATCGATAATGCCGACAGACCTTGCGCGACATAAGCCGGTGCTTTGTATTTGGCGGCGACCTGCTTGGCGTTCGGACTTTGATAGGCCAACAGCCAGCCGCGCTGCGCCAGATCCTGGGCGCTGTCCCAGGAAGCGGAAATGACGACGTCGGCATGCGGATTGGATGCTTCGGCTTGCAGTCTGGCCATGACCTTGCCGGTATCGGCCTGGAACACATCGACGTTGATGCCGGTGGCGGCCTTGAAATCCGAGGCCAGCGTTTCGATCAATTTGCCGGGGCCGGCGCTATAGACGGTCAAAGCCTGCGCTGCGGGGGCCGTTAATAATGCGGCAAGGGCAGCACCGGCGGCAGTCAATGAGAGGAATTTATGCATGCGTTTTTCCATGGCTTAAGCGGCTTGAGGTAACCAGCGCAGACGTTGCCAGTCCAATGTCAGATCGACGATTTGTCCGGTCGACAGGCGCGTGTCGGTGGCCAGCACCAGCGATTGCGGCGCATCGGCCGTGTGCAGCTGCACTTCAGTGATAAAACGTCCATTGCGGTAGCGTTGCGTCAGGACTTCGCCGCGCAAGCCTTCTGCGGCATGCACGGCAGTGCCGCGCACCGACTCATGCGTGAGCGATAAGGCCGCTTGCGGAATAAACAGATGTTGCATGCTGAGCATGTCGAATGTATCGGCAGCGATGGGCCGTCCATGATGATTGTGACGCCACGAAGCCGGTACCTGGTTTGCATGCAGCAGCGTGCCCAGTTTCAGGAATTGCGCCACCAGCGTGCTGGCCGGTTCACTTATCAGAAGCTCCGGCGCGGCCAATTGGCGGATGCGGCCGCCTTGCATGACGGCAATCCGGTCGGCCAGTGCAAAGGCTTCTTCCTGATCATGCGTGACATACACCGCAGTGGTGCCCATCTCGCGCAGCAATGTGCCGATTTCATGACACAGGCTTTCGCGCAGATCGCGATCCAGGTTCGATAAGGGTTCGTCGAACAGCAGGATTTGCGGCCGCGCCACAATCGCCCGCGCCAGCGCCACGCGTTGCTGCTGGCCGCCGGACAAACTGGAAGGATGGCGCGCTTCATAACCTTTCAGGCCGACAATTTCCAAGGCTTGCGCCACCCGCGGCGCAGATTCTTTTTTCGACAGCCCGCGCATCTCCAGCGCGAACGCGACATTTTTGCCCACACTCATGTGCGGCCATAAGGCGTAATCCTGAAATACCATGCCGAGGCCGCGTGCTTCCGGCGGCAAAAAACAGCCGTCGCCGGCCACTAAGGTATCGCCCAGCAAAATCCGCCCTTGACCGGGCGCCACCGGCAGCAAGCCGGCCAGTAATTTCAATAGCGTTGTTTTGCCGCAGCCGGAAGGACCCAGCAGGGCCAGCACCTGACCGGCGTCGAGATGAATATCGATGCCGTCAAGTACGGTATTTTGGGAGAAGCGATGGCTCAGAGCTTCGATCGTGATCGAGGTGCCGACATTTTTTTGATTGATCTTGTCTGTCATAGCTGAGGGAGAGTAAAGAGCAAGTATGACAACTTTGTGACATGCGCTTGATTTTGTAACGTTCTTACCTGTTTTGACGTTCGGCAAGCGGTTAGAATGCGACAGGCCGCAAGCCCATGGCCATAATCCGATCGATCATCAGTGCACGCGCCATGACAGAAAACACGCCCGATCCGACCTTTTCGCTGGAAAAATTCGAGTATCTTTGCTATTCCCGGCAGCAGGAGCCTGCCGCGCGCGAGCTGGTCAAGCTATTGCTGCTGATCGACCGCAACTACGGCAAGCTCGATAAGAATTTCATGCTGACGCTGTCCTCGGTGGTCAGCCCTGAAGAGCGCGACCAGCATGGGCTGACCCGTATCACCAGCGCTATTTCGGCGCTGTTTTCGGACCCATCATTTCATATTTCTCCGGATGGCTTCGGGCAACTGATCACTTTTCAGCGCTGGTTGTCGGCGCTGTTTGCGGCCAGCCCGTTCGTCAATTGCGACCATATTCTCAAGTCGCTCAATTTCCTCGGACCCGATGCCAAGGCGTTCCAGGTCACCGAACGCGATCTGGTGAAGTTCTGCATTCTGTATTCGCCCGAATCGGAAATCCCGCTCGACGTGGTGTTGCTGTGGCAGCAAAACAAACAACTCGCCGCCGCATTGTTCATGGCTTTATTGTCGCCGCGTTTTCTCGGTACCCCGGAGGCGCACTCCAAACGGGAAGCATTGCTGGGGTGGCTGCCTGCGCATCTCGAAGAAATCGAAACATTGCGTATCCTGCCGCTGGGTATTCTGCATGATGTGTATATGCATTGCAGTTATGCCGATCTGCCCACGCGCCACGCCATCAAGCGCCCCATCAACCGTCTGATCCGCAAAGAACTGGCGGCGTTGGGACTGCAGGATGTGGCGTCCGCCCCAGCCTCGACTTCAGCCCCAACGCCGACCGCGGTGGTCGATGGCAAGCCGGTCATGCTGGTTCTGCTGGAATGGTTTTCCGGCGGCCATTCGATCTATCGCACGCACTCGAAAAGTCTGGAAGCGGCGCGCCGCCATTTCCATCTGCTGGCGATCGCCTATGGCAATAATATCGACGATCTCGGCCGCGCAGTGTTCGACGAAGTGGTGGTGTTCGATACCCCGGACGACGTGATCGCCTGCCTGCGCCAGGTGCATGCGCTGGCCGCGGCACGCAAGCCGGCGGTGCTGTATATGCCCAGCATGGGCATGTTTCCGATCACGATGTTTGTCGCCAATCTGCGCCTGGCGCCCTTGCAGGTCGGTGCGCTCGGCCATCCTGCGACGACCCATTCCGATTTCATCGATTACATCAGCGTGGAAGATGATTTTGTCGGCGATCCGGCCTGTTTCAGCGAAACCCTGCTGCGGCTGCCCAAGGACGGCCAGCCGTATCGCCCGTCGGCCATCGCGTTCTCCGTGCCGCGCACGGAAAAGCGCGATCTGCCCTGCGTCAACATCGCCATTGCGGCCACCACGATGAAGATTAATCCGCGCTTCCTGGAGACCTGCCAACAGATTCATGCGCAGTCGAAGCGGCAGATCCGTTTCCATTTCCTGATCGGTCAGGCACAGGGTCTGATCTATCCGCAAATCGTGCGGCTGATACAACGCTATCTGCCGGACGCCGATGTCTATGCGCATCAGCCGTATCAGCAATACATGACGATTTTCAGCCGCTGCGACATGTTCATCAATCCCTTCCCGTTCGGTAATACCAACGGCATCATCGATGCGGTGATGCTCGGTTTGCCGGGCATTTGCAAAACCGGTCCGGAAGTATTCGAGCATATCGATGAAGGCCTGTTTCGCCGCCTGCAAATGCCGGACTGGACGATTACCGCCACCATCGAGGCTTATATCGAAGCGGCGGTGCGCATGGCGGACAATTTCGAGGAAAGAGCGGCGCTCTATCGCCGGCTGGAATTGCCCGGCTGCCTGGATACATTGTTCCAAGGCCGCCCCGAATGCCTGGGCGAAAGCCTGCATCGGATGTCGTCGGCGATTGCCGCTGATGTCTGAGCATATCCTTGACCACACCAGCGGCGTACAGAGTAAAATCCGTCCTTCGATTCAAATCCTTTCTTCGATTCAAATGCTTCAGCATGGATAAAGACTTATCGCTAAAAGCGATGCTCTGGATTGTCGCGGCCGGTTTCTTCATGCAAGCCCTCGACACCACCATCGTCAATACCGCTTTGCCATCAATGGCGCGTAGCCTGCACGAGCTGCCGCTGAATATGCAGCCGGTGATCGTTGCCTATTCGCTGACGATGGCCATGCTCACGCCCGCTTCGGGCTGGCTGGCCGATCGCTTCGGCACGCGGCGGATCTATTTTTCGGCGATTTTCATCTTTGCGACCGGTTCCCTGTTTTGCGCCATTTCCCATACCCTGAATCAATTGATCCTGGCCCGCGTGCTGCAGGGCGTGGGCGGTTCGATGCTGTTGCCGGTTGGCCGGCTGGCGATATTGCGTAACTTTCCGAGCTTGCTGTATCTGTCGGCCCTTGCGACGGTTTCGATTTCAGGACAAGTAGGTCCGCTGATCGGTCCGGTGCTGGGCGGCTGGCTGGTTGAGACGATTTCGTGGCACTGGATTTTTCTGATTAATTTGCCGATCGGGCTGATCGGGTGTGCCGCAGTATTGATCTTTCTGCCGCGCGAACCAGCGCAGGCAAATCAGAGGCGTTTCGATTTTCTCGGGTTTGCTTTGTTGTCGACTTGCATGGCGGGATTTTCATTGGCCTTGGATGGTCCCGGCGCCGGTCATGGCGCGGCCTGGATTTGGGCCGCGAGCTTGCTGACGGTCAGCGCACTGGCTGCCGTGGCCTATGTGCAATTGGCCAAGCGCCGGCAGCACCCCTTATTCCCGTTATCGCTATTTAAACAGCGCACTTTCTCGCTGGGACTGGTGGGCAATCTGATTGCCCGTATCGGCAGCAGCGCGGTGCCATTCCTGATGCCGTTGCTGTTTCAGCTCGAACTCGGTTTTTCGCCGTTGGCCTCCGGCATGATGATGCTGCCGATCGCGCTCGCCGGGATCGTCGTCAAGCGGCTGGTGACGCCGCTGGTTCAAACCTACGGCTATGCCAAAGTGCTGGCCGTCAATACCGTGCTGGTCGGCGCATCGATTATCGCGTTTGCTGCGATCAGCCCGGTGTTGCCGATCTGGTTCATCGTGGTGCAACTGGGCTTGTTCGGGGCTTTTAACTCGATGCAGTACGCCACCATGAACAGCGTCACGCTCAAAGACCTCAGCTTCGAACAGGCCGGCAGCGGCAACGCGCTGTTCTCGATGGCGCAGATGTTGGCGATCGGCCTGGGCGTGACGGTCGGCGGCGCGCTGGTCAAATTGTTTGCGGGTTCATGGTCTAACCAGATACTGGCGTTTCGTTTGACGTTTGTATTGATGGGGCTGGTGACAATGGCTTCTGCGACGGTGTTTGCCGCGATGCGAACACCGGTAGAAAATAAGGCGGGGCCGAAGCCGGAAGCGGGCTTGATTGAGGAGTGAAGGGGAACGTAAGCGGGCGGCTTATTGGCGATTATTCGAACGCCGCCTGATTTTTTTGTTGTCTGCGCAAAAGACCTTGTACCAGCGGCCGGCTATGGAAAAATGCATGCAGCCGTTCTTGTTGCGCCGGCATGAGCTTACTGCCGGCGATCATGTCAGGCCATTTTTTCACCGCCTTGGCACAGACTCCGGCAACGATACTGCGAACCTTTACCTCTGATATGCCGGCGTCGTTGCAAAAATGCCGAACGGCGGCCGGTCCCAAAATCTGACGCTTCGGCTGCGCGTCGGCAAATGCCAAGGCATGGCCTGCCCCTTTGATATAAACGCTGTAGGCAACGATGTCGTAGGCCGGCGAGAGTTCGATCCTGCCGTCCGGGTGATGCAATACCCCGATATTTTTAAGATGAAAATCATAGTTGCCGATCAACTCGCTGACGGTGATGCGGCGAATCAGTTCGAGTACCGCGGCTTGGCCGAGGCCATTTACTTTTAACATGATGCGCGCAATATCCGCATAGGAACCGCCGGTGTATTTATGGTCAGGATCCACGCTCATGACTTGTGCAAAATCTTCCGCATGCAATCGCCCGGGCCGGTCGCGGTCGAAGCGTTTTACGGCAAGGAAATGGTCGGACTTCCCGAGTAGGTATTCATGCGGTGAGACGATGCTTGATAGGGGTTCCAATGTCGCTTCGCAGACGGTTACGCCGGCGGCCTTTGCAAGTTGCAGAGACAGGTATTCGACTTCCGGCAACAGATCGTGCTGGAGAGTCGGTAGTTTGCCGATGATATGACTATCGCCATGGCGCCGCCCCGCCACGAACCGGCCGCCTTGCGCCACCAGGCCGAGTTTCGGTTGGATGCCGGACAGGGATATGCCATCGTCGAGCGGATCGGCCATCACACTTTCTTCCAGGGCGTCTTGATTCTGCGTGACCAACTTGCGCGCCAATTCGCGTGTGTTCGCGGTAGGCCGTGCAAAGACATTGCCGGGGAGGTCGGCGCCGCACGCGGCCAATAGCTCGAAATGGTCATCTTCGTCACAACCACGTTCGGCGGCAATATGTTTGCGCAGTACGCCTTCGGGAAGTAAGTTTTGAAAAAAGGGGGGGAGCCGATTTTCGCCTGGGGAGTTGAATATCGGCGCCAGAGGATCGAGCAGTAATGCCGCGTTTTGCTCGGGATTTTCGGCCAGCATTGATAGCGACAGCAGCGGCCGATTTGGATTGTTGGCGTATTCCGGATCTATCTGCAAGCGAATCAGGCCGCCGTATTTAAAAAGGACACCCATGAAGACGTCCCCGATGCTGATGTCGAGCGCACTGAATTTCATTTGCTTGTCCCCCCTCTTTTGAGTGCGGAACTGACGAGTGTCGGTACGTCGATATGGTTTGGTTGCGCGGCTACGGCAAGCGAGGCAGATATGGCTTGGGGAACCAGCATCACCTCCAGCCCCAGTGCATCGGCGACCGCCATCAGCGTGGTCAGTTGCGGATCTGTTTTTGCCGTGAGCAGGCCGCGCAAAGTGACGGCGGTCAATCCAGTCTCCTCTACTAGTCTGGTGACGGTCATCGACTTCTCGTGCTGCGCAGCTTTGAGAACATCGGCAATTTCTCGAAGAGTTTTCATGGATTGAATAGTTAAGTATCTATATTTAATAAAAAGATAGTTTAGTATCCTATAAAAAAGATAGATAACGATCTTTTTTAGTAAAAAGGATAGTTAAGTATCATTTAAACGACATAAGAACCTCTTGGATCATCAGGGAACGACTGCGAGGCAGTGTGTACAAGCCGTGTAATAAATTTATTATCGTATGTTGATAATTGAACATTTTATTTTTGTAGAAAATCTCTCTTATCGAGAATGTATCGGCTTATTTTAAATAAATGCTATGCTCCAGCCCAACATTCCCTCCCTGTATCGCTGTTGAAGCGGCATGATCTCCTCTATCCGAAAGGCCACGCGGGTACGACCATGATGAAAAAAACGGACTGCCCCATCATCGCCATTGAAGAGCATTACTGGGACAAGGAACTCGCATCCCACTTCGCCGGCCAGGAAGGTTCACGCGCCGATCAGATGGAGCGGCGGCTGCGGGATTTCGGCGGCGATCGCATTACCGATATGGACGCCGCCGGTGTCGATATCGCCGTTTTGTCGCACGGGGCGCCGTCCGGACAAAAGCTGCCGCCGGACATTGCCGTGGCAGTCGTCGCGCGCACCAATGACCGGCTCGCCGCCGCAGTCGCCGCCAACCCCACCCGCTTCGCCGCTTTCGCCGCCTTGCCGAGCGCCCATCCCGAAGCCGCCGCCGACGAGTTGGAGCGTTGTGTCGCGATGGGATTTAAAGGCGCAATGCTGCACGGCCTATCGAATGGCGAGTTCCTGGATTTGAAGAAGTTCTGGCCGATCTATGCGCGCGCGGAGCAGTTGGATGTGCCGATCTATCTGCATCCGTCGCTGCCGCACCCGGCGGTTCTGGATGCCTACTATAAAGATTACATGGCCGACTATCCGATGCTCGCGCGTCCCGCGTGGGGCTATGCAGTCGAGGCGGGTACACAGGCGCTGCGGCTGGTGTTGTCAGGCGTGTTCGAGAAGCATCCAAAGCTCAAGATTGTGCTCGGGCATTTGGGCGAGTCGTTACCGTTCCAGCTGTGGCGGATCGATCAGGCGCTGGCGCGGGCGGGCCAGAAATCGATCAACTTCCGCGACATCTTCACGAACAATTTCTGGATCACGACCAGCGGGTTTTTTTCCACGCCCGCGCTGCTTTGCTGCATCATGGAAATGGGCGTGGACCGCATTTTGTTCGCGGTTGACTGGCCGTTTGTCTCGGACAGCACGCCTGGCGTGAAATGGATGGAAGGCGTGCCGTTGTCCAGTGCAGACAAAATCAAGATATTGAGTGGGAATGCCAAGACGTTGTTGAAGATCTAGGGCGCTTCACACACACATAAAAGTCTGAAGAACAAAATTAAATATCAACCGGCTTCTTTGCTTCGGGATCGACCGGCAGCACGCACAATCGCGTTGCTTCGCCACTGCAATTCCGTTTACTACATCACATGAATTTTTTTCATTGGCTATCGAATCGGGTGCGCCATATTATTAAAAGTTGAAAGCTGCAATTATTTTTCTGCATGGAAATAATAAAAAGCTTCATCAAGCAACAGAATAAAAACAGCCGCAACGCGGCCGCATTCCAATCACGGGAGACAGTTGGAGATGATGAATAAATTGCTACCGCTTTCCTATCAGATCGACAAATTCGCAAAAACGCTAATTACGCATTTCCCCGATTCCTTTTCCCTGGATAACCAGCAGCAAATCATGGTCGGCGACGAAAGCACGCCGGTACTGAGCAATGGCGGCACCGTGCTGAATCTGAATTTTAGAATCCTCGATAACTTCTCGGCAAAAACCGGCGTCAGCGCGACGATTTTCGTTAAGCATGGCGACGATTTCATTCGTATCTCGACCTCGATCAAGAAGGAAGACCACTCGCGCGCAGTCGGCACGCTGCTCGACCACGCACATGCCAGTTACAAGGCGCTGTCGACCGGCAAGCAATATATCGGCTATGCGCAATTGTTCGGGCAACAGTACATGACGCAATATGATCCCATCAAGAATGCGCAAGGTCATGTCATCGCCGTGCTGTACGTCGGCATCAACATCACTGCACGGTATCGGATGGGTATCGGGGCCAAGGTTTGCTCGCTTGCATTCTGCACCATGGGCGCTATTTTCGGGCTTTATCTTTGGGCCATCGGCGCGTCGATATCGGCTCTGGCACTGGCGCCTGCGCAGCAGATGGCCGAGCAGATGGGGCGAATAGAGATGCAGTACGGTGTGCTGGCAGCGGTCGCGGCATTGCTTGCTATCGGCCTGCTGTATCTGCTCTTGAAAAAAATGGTGACGCAACCGCTCCAGCAAGTCATGCACGCAGCCGAGCAATTGGCTGGCGGTGATCTGACGGCGCAGCTCCATGTGGGGCGGCGCGACGAAATCGGTCAGCTAATGCAGGCGATTAACGGCGTCAGCGGCGGGCTGGCGAGCATGATCGGTAACGTGCGCAAGATCGCCGATCACATTAATCTGGCATCGAGCGAAATCTCCGCCGACAATCATGATCTCTCCGCACGTACCGAGGCGCAGGCCAGTGCCTTGGAGCAGATCAGCGCAACCATGGAGAACTTGACCTCAACCGTCAAAACCAATGCCGAGCATGCGCGCGAATCCAACGTGCTGGCCGCGTCGGTTTCCACGCAGGCGCTTAAAGGGGGCGATGCGGTCGGCCAAGTGGTGAGCACCATGGGCTCGATCAAGAGTAGTTCCGGCAAGATTATCGATATCATCGGCGTGATCGACAGCATTGCTTTCCAGACCAATATCCTGGCATTGAATGCGTCGGTGGAAGCGGCACGCGCCGGAGAACAGGGGCGGGGGTTTGCGGTGGTCGCCTCCGAAGTACGCAATCTGGCGCAACGCTCGGCCGGCGCGGCGAAGGAAATAAAATCGCTGATTGCGGACTCGGTCGAGAAGGTCGGCAACGGCAGCAAGCTGGTCGATCAGGCCGGCGAGACCATGCAGGGGATCGTCGTCTCAGTGGATAACGCGACGCGCATCATGGGCGAAATTGCCGCCGCCAGCATGGATCAGAGCAACGATATCGGGGAAGTCAATCGCGCCATTGTCGACATCGACGAGATGACGCAGAAAACCGCCGCCCTGGTCGAACAGGCGGCTGCTGCGGCTGAAAGCCTGCATCATGAGGCCGCGGAATTGTCGCGGAATATTAGTATTTTCAGGCTGGCGCGAGATGTGAGACCGGGCGCTTGAAATGGCAGCGATGGCAAAAATATTGGCCCAAGAAAAACCAAAAAATATAGGCGAATGCATCGCCTATATTTAGATGTCGATATGCGCTGATATGTCTAGGGCAGCATGCGCCGCAAGGTCTCGTCTTTTACGATGACGTGGTGGTAGAGCGCAGCGCTGACGTGCAATGCAATGACTGCAAGTAAAACCCAGGTGAATGGCGTATGTAGCTCGCCGAATGCGTGGACGAGCGAAGATCCGTTCGGCGCCAGAGACGGCAGTGGAAAGACGCCGAAAAGTGTCAACGGCAAGCCGTGCGCCGACGCGTTGACCCAGCCCATCAGAGGGAAGGCGACCAGCAACAAGTACAGCAGGGAGTGCGTCGCACGCCCGAATTTTTGCAATAGCGGAGAGACTGTTTGCAAGGGCGGCGGTGATGGCTTGATCCAATGCCAAATCAACCGTATCAGAACCAGTAATATGATCGCCGTGCCGATCGATAGGTGCCAGCCGATCAATCCTACGGTCGGCATGTTGCGATGCACATCCGGCATCAACCAACCCACGCTGTACTGAATCACAAGCAGAATGACGGTTAGCCAATGCAAAATTTTGGTAGGTCCGCTGTAATTATGTGTAGTCATATGCTGTATTTAATTTTATTGAAGTTAGAGAGCACGGATGAAATACCGATTTTATCCAGAACCAATTTCATACGTATTTATACTTATTTATGATATGGATTCCAGGCGCCATGGCGGCGCCTGCGAGATATTACATTCATAACGAGAATGAAGGCGAATTTTTGAGTACGTAGGGGTTTTTGGCGCTCGCCATTAACTCAGAATTATTCTCAATCGGATTAGCAATAACTTCAATGGCTTATCCATCCGGCGTTTTGTAAAATGCGGCTATGAGGCGGGATATGGGACCACTCGGGACTACTCGGGACCAATCGGGACCAATCGCTTTCAGCGAATTTTCCTGCGAATTTTTAATTTATTCCGATTGAAAAAAATGGCCAAGCGGCATCATGAGCAACATCGTATCGAGCATATCGGCTGGCTTCGCGCCGCGGTTCTCGGGGCTAATGACGGTATTGTTTCGACCGCCAGCCTGTTAGTGGGCGTGGTGGCGGCGCATGCGGATTACCGAACGATTCTACTGACTGGCGTGGCGGGACTTGTCGCCGGCGCAATGTCAATGGCGACGGGCGAATATGTTTCGGTTCATTCTCAGACAGACACGGAACGCGCCGCGCTGGCGGAAGAAAGCGCAGAGATCGAAGAAGATTTCCATGGCGAGCATCGCGAACTGACGGCGATATATATGCGCCGCGGATTGGGTTTTCAGCTGGCTGGGCAGGTCGCCTCAGAGTTAATGGCGCACGACGCATTAGGTGCGCATGCACGCGACGAACTTGGTATCTCCCATATGAATACGCCACGGCCGATCCAGGCAGCGCTCGCGTCGGCAAGCAGTTTTTCGGCGGGAGCGATCGTGCCATTAGCCGTGGTCGCGATTGCACCTGCGTCCTCCCTGTTATTGACGATTGCCGGGACTGCATTGCTATCGCTGGCTATTTTGGGATGGCTTGCAGCCAAAACCGGGGGCGCTAAAATTATGCCCGCCGTGGCGCGCGTCACGTTCTGGAGTGCGCTCGCAATGGCCGTGACTTCCGGCGTCGGTTTATTGTTTGCCGGGCATGCCTGATCGATTTTGATTATTCAGATTGCCTGGCCGCTTCAAAGCGGCGCGCCAGCTCCTGGCGTAATTGTTTGCGCAGGATGGCGCCCTCGAAACGGCGTTGTTCCTCGGCGCTGGAAGGTACGAGCGGCGGCACCGCTATCGGACGGCGATCGTCGTCCACCGCAACCATCGTAAAAAAACAACTGTTGACGTGGCGTACCGTCTGGGTACGGATATCCTCGGCGATCACCTTGATGCCGATTTCCATCGATGAGGTGCCGGTGTGATTGACGCTGGCGAGGAAGCTGACCAGTTCACCGACGTGGATCGGCTGCCGAAAGGTGACCTGGTCCACGCTGAGCGTTACGACATATTGCGCAGCGTAGCGACTGCCGCAGGCGTAGGCCACCTGGTCAAGCAGCTTGAGAATCGCGCCCCCGTGTACATTGCCGGAAAAATTTGCCATATCTGGCGACATCAGCACGGTCATCGTGAGCTGGTGAGAGGGGATGATGTTCATAGGCGGTGTTTCTCTTTAAGCAGTCGGAAAAATGGAGCGCCTATCCTATAGGAAGATAGGGGATGCCGCTGCAAATAATGGACGACAGTGGAAGACCTCAGCCACGCATGCGCGATTTCATGTCTGCTCTGCTGTGCAAGGTCTCGACCACATGACCTTCCGGGTCGACCGTCTCCAGATGCACATCGAATCCCCACAGGCGCACGATATGCTTGAGGACTTCATCGGTATGCTGGTTCAGCGGCCGCCGCTGGAATTGCGGGTGGCGCAAGGTGAGGGCGCGGTCGCCAGCCATATTGACCGACCAGACCTGGATGTCCGGTTCGCGGCTCCCTGGATTGTATTGTTCGGTCAGTTGCGCGCGAATATAACGGTAACCGTCGTCATTATGGATCGCTGAAATCGTCAGCTTGTCGCTCCTGTCATCGTCCAATACCGAAAAGAAATGGAAATCGCGGATCAGTTTCGGCGATAGATACTGGGCGATGAAGCTCTCGTCCTTGAAATTGCGCATGGCAAAGTCCAGCGTCTGACGCCAGGGGCTGCCGGCGATATCGGGAAACCATTGATGATCCTCGGCGGTCGGCGCTTCGCAGATGCGGCGAATGTCGCACATCATCGCAAAACCGAGCGCATACGGATTGATGCCGCCGAAATATTTGCTCGTCACCGGCGGCTGGTAGATAACATTGGTATGGCTTTGCAAGAATTCCATCATGAAGCCGTCGCCAACGACGCCTTCGTCGTAAAGCTGGTTCAGGATCGTGTAATGCCAGAAAGTGGCCCAGCCTTCGTTCATGACCTGGGTCTGGCGCTGCGGATAAAAATATTGGGAAATTTTGCGCGTAATACGCACAATTTCGCGCTGCCAAGGCGTCAGCAGCGGCGCCGATTTTTCGATGAAGTAAAGCAGATTTTCTTGCGGCTCGGGGGGAAAGCGCTCGTGCTGCTTCAGCGCAGTTTCGGCCGCGGCCTCGGCGTCCCGGTAGGGCAGGGTGCGCCATAAATCGTTGACCTGCGATTGCAGATAGATTTCGCGTTCCCGCTGACGCGCGGTTTCTTCCGGTAGCGAGATTCTGGTGGGGCGCTTGTAGCGATCGACACCGTAATTCTGCAGCGCGTGGCAAGAGTCGAGCAGCAATTCTACTGTTTCGACCCCGTAACGGCGTTCGCAATCGGCGATATAGTTTTTGGCAAACAGCATGTAATCGATGATCGCTTCGGCATCGGTCCAGGTACGGAATAGATAATTGCCCTTGAAGAAAGAGTTGTGTCCATACGATGCGTGGGCGATCACCAATGCCTGCATGGTCAGGCTGTTTTCTTCCATCAGATAGGCGATGCATGGATTCGAATTAATCACCATTTCGTAAGCCAGCCCCATCTGACCGCGCTTATAGCTTTTTTCGGTAGACAGGAAATGCTTGCCGAATGACCAGTGGTTATAAGAAACAGGCATACCGGTTGATGCATAGGCGTCGATCATCTGCTCGGCGCTGATGATTTCGAGCTGGTTGGGATAGGTGTCGAGCCCGAATTTCTCAGCCACGCGCCGGATCTCCTCATGCGCCTGCTTAATCAGTTTGAAGGTCCATTCCGACTGATCCGGCAGACGTACCGGCGGCTCCGACGATTCCGGTGACTTACCCGGCGGCGGCAATCCACTATTGAGATGGGTATGGCTGTTCATGGCGGCCCTCATTTCGGTTGTTTCTTGAACAGTTCGCGAAACACCGGGTAAATATCGGCAAGCGATGTGATTTTCTGCATCGCGAAATGCGAATGATGCTCATGTATCTTCTGATATTCCTGCCACAGATTCTGCGGCTCGCCCTCGGTGATCTCGACATAGGCGTAGTACTGCACCGCGCGCATGATGCTGTCGACCATCAATTGGCGGCAAACCGGCGAATCGTTTTCCCAGTTGTCGCCGTCCGAGGCTTGCGCCACATAACTATTCCAGTCGCCGGCGGGATAACGCTCTTGCATCACATTCATCAGCAAGTGCAATGCCGACGAGACCACGGTCCCGCCGGATTCGCGTGAAGTGAAAAATTCCTGTTCGTCGACTTCGGTGGCGGAGGTGTGATGGCGGATAAACACGACTTCAATCTTGTCGTAAGCGCGTGTCAGGAACATGTACAAAAGTACGAAAAATCGCTTGGCGATTTCTTTTTTGGTCTCGTCCATCGAGCCGGAAACATCCAGGATGCAAAACATCACGGCCTGACTCGATGGCTTCGGTACCTTGATGCGGTTGGTATAACGCAGATCGAATGGATCGATGAACGGTATCGCACTGAGCCGTGCACGCAAATGGTGAATTTCGGCTCTTAGTTTGACCACGCGCGGATCGTTTTCCTTCGCCGACTGCAGCAAGTTAGCCAGCTCCTGCTCGGCCGCGATGAGCCGTTTGCGCGCGCCGCCGCCCATCGCAATGCGCCGTCCCAGCGCCCCGCGCACGGAGCGCAATACATGAATATTGGAGGTGGTGCCGGACATGTTGTAGCCGGCCCGTTGATGCTTGAAGGTGGGCGTGACAGTCAACTGCGTCTTGACCATATTTGGCAATTCCAGATCTTCAAAAACATAGTTCAAGAATTCTTCACGCGTCAGTTCAAACGCGAAATCGTCTTCCGAAGTCTGCTCGTCGTTGCCGGCTTTGTCACCGCCGCCGCCACCGCCGCCACCGCTCGGCCGTTGCACCTGATCGCCTTTAAGATATTCCGAATTACCCGGGAAAACCTGTTCGCGCACGCCGCCGACGGCGTGTCCGAAGCTGGGCTCATTGGTGTCTTTGATGGGGATCGAAATATGTTCGCCATTTTCGATATCGGTAATTGAACGACTTTTGACGGCGCGATCGACCGCCTCCTTGATTTGAGCCTTATGGCGCTGCAAAAAGCGCTTACGGTTAATCGCGGATTTATTCTTTCCCTGAATGCGACGATCGATGAGATGAGACAAGTCAACTCCTGCCAGTGTTCAGAACGGCGCCGGAAACCGGACGCCATTCTGTTGTTACACAAACGCACGCTGCTTTTCTTACTCACTGCCTGCGACGCATGGTGTCGCCTCACGACGACTTGCGCACCCGTAAATACCATTCGCACAACAAGCGCACCTGTTTGGGCGTGTAGCCCTTTTCCACCATGCGGGCGACGAATTCCTGATGCTTGTGAGCATCGTCCGCACTGGCTTTTGCATTGAAAGAAATGACCGGTAATAGTTCTTCCGTATTCGAAAACATTTTTTTCTCGATGACGGTGCGCAGCTTTTCGTAACTGGTCCAGGCTGGATTTTTTCCGGCGTTATGGGCCCGTGCCCGCAGCACGAAATTGACGATTTCGTTGCGGAAATCTTTCGGATTTGAAATGCCGGCCGGTTTCTCGATCTTTTCCAATTCATTGTTCAATGCATGACGGTCGAAACTTTCGCCCGTATCCGGATCGCGGAATTCCTGGTCCTGAATCCAGTAATCGGCAAAGATGACGTAGCGATCGAAGATATTCTGGCCATATTCGGAATAACTTTCGAGATACGCCTTCTGAATTTCCTTGCCGATGAATTCAACATAATGCTGGGCCAGGTACTCCTTGATATACGCAAAATACTTCTGCTCGGTTTCCGGCGGGAATTGCTCGCGCTCAATCTGTTGCTCCAGCACGTACAGCAAATGCACCGGATTGGCCGCTATTTCGGTGCTGTCGAAATTGAACACCTTGGACAGAATCTTGAAGGCGAAACGCGTCGACAGGCCACTCATACCCTCGTCCACACCGGCGTAATCACTATACTCGTAGATCGATTTCGCCTTCGGATCGGTATCCTTCAGGTTTTCACCGTCGTACACCAGCATCTTGCTGAAGATGCTGGAGTTTTCAGGCTCCTTCAAGCGCGAGAGGATGGCGAACTGGGCCATCATCTTCATCGTTCCCGGTGCGCACGACGCTTGCGATAGCGACGAATTGCGCAGCAGCTTGTCATAAATCTTGATCTCATCGGTCACCCGCAGACAGTAAGGCACTTTGACAATGTAAATACGGTCGAGGAAAGCTTCATTGTTTTTATTGTTACGAAATGTTTTCCATTCCGATTCATTGGAGTGAGCAAGAACCACGCCATCGAACGGAATCGCCCCAAAACCTTCAGTACCCTTGAAGTTGCCCTCCTGGGTTGCGGTCAGCAGCGGATGCAGCACCTTGATGGGCGCTTTGAACATTTCGACAAATTCCATCAAGCCCTGATTGGCCAGACACAAACCGCCGGAGTAGCTGTAGGCGTCGGGATCGTCCTGTGAGTACTCTTCGAGCTTGCGGATGTCGACTTTGCCTACCAGCGAGGAAATATCCTGGTTATTTTCGTCGCCGGGCTCGGTCTTCGAAATGGCGATCTGCTTGAGAATAGAGGGGTAGCGCTTGACGACGCGGAACCGATTGATATCGCCGTTGAATTCATGCAGGCGCTTGACGGCCCAAGGGCTGGGGATCGTGCGCAGGTAACGAGGCGGGATACCGTAATCCTGCTCCAGGATGCGGCCGTCCTCGAATTCGTTGAACAAACCCAGCGGCGACTCGTTGACCGGAGAGCCCTTGAGAGAATAGAACGGGATTTTTTCCATCAGCTCTTTAAGCTGTTCGGCGATCGACGATTTGCCGCCGCCCACCGGCCCGAGCAAATATAGAATCTGCTTGCGTTCCTCCAGCCCCTGCGCGGCATGCCGGAAGTACGCTACGACTTGTTCGATCACCTCCTCGGTGCCGTAGAACTCGCGGAAAGCAGGATAGATCTTGATGAGCTTATTGGAGAAAATCCGTGACAGACGCGGATCATGGCGTGTGTCGACCACTTCGGGGTCGCCAATGGCGGCGAGCATACGTTCGGCGGCGGTGGCAAAAGTCAACCGGTCGCGCTTGCATAGATCGAGGTATTCCTGAAGCGAATACTCTTCCTCGCGGGTTCGTTCATACCGTGCTGCATATTTATCAAAGATATTCATGTCGAGCATATCCTCTGCGTTGAACTGTCAATTAATGGCAGACACATTCGAACGATGGGTTAGCTGCCGAATTTCCCTTCTTGCAAGAAAATAATACGCGTGTTTTTTGTTTGCAATGCGCTATTTTTGCAATAAAAAGTTTCAGTGTGCGAGTACGCCACCACATTATGACCGGCTAAAAAAAATCGATGGCGTCGCCGGGAGTTTTGCGCGATCATCATAGATCGGAATAGCATGTGTGCAAACCGAGATATCATAGGCGGCGCTCCCTGCAAACGTCCTTCCCTGTAAGCATTTGTGTAAGACAACGTAGTAACTTTTTGTAACGATGCAGCAATGTAGTGGTCCCGGCAGTAATCCCAGCAGTAATCCCAGCAACAATCCCAGCAACAATCCCCAGCAATAATCCCACATAAAAGTATCGCGATGTAACGGCTGTAAAGTTGCCTCTATTCTTGTGAAGATTGCTATTTCCACCTGGATGAACACTTAGAATAAAACGTCTAAGTTTTCGCACGCGCGCGCCAGGGAAAGTTGATGGGAAATGAAGTTCTTGATGTGCTGTACATCCACAGCCCGATAACGTATTCGATCGGGCGTCAATTGGAGCGCAGCGGACGCATAAAAGATCCGCTCGTCATTGGTGGCCGCAAAACGGTATGGCACAGTGACTATATAGAAGTCCAGGATGACGGCATGTGGGACATTGACCGAACCTGCGACTTTCTCGACAAGCTGGTGCACGCCTTACCGGACAACGATCAGCTACAGTTGGATATTTACCTGCCGCATACAGGCTTCCTGCTGGGGAAATTGTTGAAGCTGTCGCCCGTGGTGCGACGGATTTTCTATATCGAAGAGGGTGACACCTCCTGCGATCCGGAACTCACAAAGCCCATCAATAACACGTCATTATCGGTAGACGAACTGCATGCCGCACTGTCCAGGCATGGCATAGCAGAACGCTTGCGATTGGGCCTGGGCCGGCTACAAAACATCAATACGATGCAATCGGTCTTGTTCGATGGCCGTAATCAGAAATACGCCGGCGCATACAGTATTTCCGCCGATGCATTCCCCACGCTTTCCAATGTGCAGAAGATCCAGCTTGAGGTGCAACAAAATATACCTGGGGCGGAAAATGTCTGGATATGCATGCTGCCCAATATTGTCACTTTAGCCAGCGAATACCAGGCTGACCCAGAGGTGCTGAAGAAAATTTTGTATGGACTCGTCATTCTGATACGAACGCAAAATGCATTGGCCGCCAGTTTTTCGGCCTCGCTGCTTTTGAAATTCCATCCCAACGATGAAAGTAACTTGAGAGAAGAATTCAAAAAAGATATTTTAAGTGGCGCACATTCCTATCTGGAATTTTTTGATGAACACCATCTCGATCCGGGCTACGAGCCTGCCTTATATAACTTTGGTAAATATATTGTCGTCAATCCATCCGCAGCCAGCAGATACGTCGAGCAATTCAGGGGCGAAGATAAATTGGTGCGTATAGCGCTTAACTGAAGATTGGGCGGGCTTAGGCGAGAAACCCAAGAAGCAAGCTGCCTGAACATTGGCTATACACGCAGGACTTAATTCGGACTAAAATCAGTCTTTCCCTATTCCTGTCGGAGGTGAGATCGTGAAATTTTCCACGCAAGTAAAGCCTATCAGCTACCTTAAAAGCCATGCCGCCGAAATCGTCAAGGACATCACGGAAAATCGTGAACCGATGTTGATTACACAAAACGGCGAAGCCAAGCTGGTAGTCATGGATGTGAAGAGTTACGAAGAGCAGGAAGAAACGCTGGCGTTGCTGAAAATTCTGGCGCTAGGCAACCGCGAGATCGAGCAAGGCAAATTCCGTGACATGGAAGAAATATTTGCCGAACTGGACAAGGCCGACCATTGATGAGTCGGAAAATCGTCATCCTCGAATCGGCGGAACACGATCTCAACGAGTTAAGAAGCTATATTGTCAAGGATTTCTCAGCCAAAATTTGGCGAAATACCTACGTCAAATTGAAGGAATCTATTCGCAATTTGCAAAACTTCCCACAGGCGGGTGTCATTCCCGAAGAGCTTGAGAAGCTTAACCTCAGCCAGTACAGGCAGATTATTTCAGGACTGAATCGCATCATTTACGAGCTACGACAGGACATCATTTATATTCATATCATCGTTGATTCACGACGGGATATGAGTGCCTTGCTGACACGACGGCTTTTGCGAGTCCCTTAAACCCCGGCTATCGATAGTAATAATTAATTGATTTGTATAATTTAATCAATTATACAAATTTAAGAATCTCATTTATTGTTCTCCTCACCAACCCCTTTTTTAATTAAATCCAGCGAGGAAAGTAAATGTCTCTTATCAATACCACAATCAAACCGTTCAAAGCCAACGCCTACCATAACGGCAAATTCATCGAAGTCAGCGATGCGGACTTGAAGGGAAAATGGTCGGTCTTCGTATTTTATCCCGCTGACTTTACATTCGTCTGCCCGACCGAACTGGAAGACCTGGCCGATAATTACGCCGCGTTCCAAAAGCTCGGCGTTGAAATCTATGGTGTGTCGACAGACACCCATTTCGCGCACAAAGCCTGGCACGACACTTCGGATGCGATCAAGAAAGTGAACTATCCACTGGTTGGCGATCCGACCGCCACGCTGGCGCGCAACTTCGACGTACTGATCGAAGAAGAAGGCCTGGCATTGCGCGGCACCTTCGTGATCAATCCTGAAGGCCAGATCAAGCTGTGCGAAATCCATGACAACGGCATCGGCCGCGACGCATCGGAATTGTTGCGCAAAGTCAAAGCGGCGCAATACGTTGCAGCGCATCCCGGCGAAGTGTGCCCAGCTAAATGGCACGAAGGCGACGCCACCCTGACACCGTCGCTGGACCTGGTCGGCAAGATCTAAGCTCTAAAAACAGCAGTCGTCTTTTGTTTTGCTCCCGAGCCCCGCAACGGGCTCGGATGGGCAACTGCGCTCTGACGCATTGCCATTCATTTAAAGAAAGTGGAAACCATCATGTTGGATGCCAATCTCAAAGCCCAATTGAAAAGCTACCTGGAACGGGTCGTGCAACCGATCGAGATCGTGGCGTCGCTCGATGGCGGCGACAAATCGCGCGAGTTGCAAGGGCTGCTGCAGGAAATCGCCCTGTTGTCGAATCGGATCACTTTGATCGAACGTACCGATGACAACGAACGCAAACCTTCCTTCTCCATCAACCGGCCCGGCGAACAAACCGGCATCCGGTTTGCTGCGATCCCGATGGGTCACGAATTCACGTCCCTGGTGCTGGCATTGCTGCAGGTCGGTGGCCATCCGGTGAAACTGGAAGCATCCGTCATCGAACAGATTCGCAATCTCGATGGCGACTATGCATTCGAAACCTATATTTCGCTGTCCTGCCAGAACTGCCCTGAAGTCGTGCAGGCCTTGAATGTGATGTCGCTGATCAACCCGCGCATCCGCCAGGTCACGATCGACGGCGCGTTGTTTCAGGACGAAGTGGCGCAGCGCGAGATCATGGCGGTTCCCACGACCTATCTGAACGGTGAAGTCTTCGGACAAGGCCGTACTAGCGTCGAAGAAATCCTGGCAAGGCTGGATACCGGCGCTCATGCGCGCAAAGCCGAAGAGCTGAGCGGCAAGGCGCCGTACGATGTATTGATCGTCGGCGGCGGCCCCGCCGGCGCTGCCGCTGCCATCTATGCGGCACGCAAAGGCATCCGCACTGGCGTCGTATCCGAACGTTTCGGCGGGCAAGTGCTCGATACGCTGGCGATCGAAAACTTTGTATCGGTGCAGGAAACCGAGGGACCGAAGTTCGCGACCGCACTGGAACAGCATGTGCGCAGCTACGAGGTCGACATCATGAATGTGCAGCAAGCATCGGAGCTGGTGCCGGGCAAACTGATTGAAATCAAATTGAAAGGTGGCGGTTCGCTGAAAAGCAAGTCAGTGATCCTGGCGACCGGTGCGCGCTGGAGGCAGATCAATGTGCCGGGCGAAGACGAATACCGCAATCACGGCGTGGCGTACTGCCCGCACTGCGATGGCCCGCTGTTCAAGGGCAAGCGCGTTGCCGTCATCGGCGGCGGCAATTCCGGTGTGGAAGCGGCTATCGACCTGGCCGGCATTGTGGCGCATGTCACCTTGATCGAATACGGCGATACGCTGCGGGCGGACGAGGTATTGCAGCGCAAGCTGAGGAGTTTGAAGAACGTGACTGTGCACAAATCGGCGCAAACCACGGAAATCACCGGCGACGGCAAAAAAGTCGATGGCCTGGGCTACAAAGACCGTACTACCGATGAGATCAAGAGGATCGAACTCGAAGGGGTGTTTGTGCAAATCGGTCTGGTGCCCAATACCGAATGGCTCAAAGGCACGATTGCATTGTCCCGCCATGGAGAGATCGAAGTCGACGCCAAGGGCCAGACTTCCATTCCGGGAGTGTTTGCCGCAGGCGACGTGACAACGGTGCCGTTCAAGCAGATCGTGATTGCGGTCGGCGAAGGGGCGAAAGCGTCGTTGAGCGCATTCGATTATCTTATCCGTAGTGTGGAGGAAGAGATGGATGTCGAGCAAGGCGAAACCATCGACGCGTAAACCCGGGCCTGGGCCTAGTGCTGTTGCGTTAAGGGGCCGGCAGTTGAGGTGTGGCGGGCTGTTGTGTTCCGTTCGTGTCATTCCGGCGGCCTGCGGCCACCTCCCTTCTTTACCTCACTGCGCACAACATCCCGCCACACCTCAACTGCTGGCCCCTTAATTCAGCCGAGGCGCGTGCAGCATTGTTTAAATACGAAGAGATAGAAAGGAATTATCGTGGACATGTCCACTGAAATGTTGAAGCAGGAAAGGGACCCGGAACCGTTTATTTCCGGCAATTCCCGCCTGCATCGTGCGACCGTCGATTTACTGGGGCAGGCAGGCATTCGGATAAACGGGAACAATCCGTGGGACATGCAGTTGAAGCGCCCCGGCGTGCCCGAGCGCGCTTTTTCTCAAGGCAATCTGGGGCTGGGTGAAGCCTACGTGGATGGTGCGTGGGATGCCGAAGCACTGGATGAATTTTTCGCGCGTCTTCTGGGAACCCGGTTGACCAACGACATCCAGCCCTTGCGTCTGCTGGGTCATGCACTGATGGCCAGATATCTGAACCGGCAGAATATCAAGCGCGCCAAAAAGGTTGGAGAAGTACATTACGACCTCGGCAATGATTTCTATACGTCGATGCTCGATTCTCGTCTGACTTACACCTGCGGGTATTGGGAAACCGCGACAAATCTGGAAGAGGCACAGGAAGCCAAGCTGGACCTGATTTGCCGAAAGCTTCAACTCAAGCCCGGCATGCGGGTCCTGGACATTGGTTGCGGGTGGGGCAGTTTCATGTCGTATGCGGCCCAGCACTATGGTGTGCAAGCGGTGGGCGTCAGTATTTCGAAAGAGCAGGTTGCGTGGGCAAAGCAGCGCTATGAGGGACTCCCGCTGGAATTCCGGCTGCAGGACTACCGCGAAGTAGATGAACGCTTTGACGCCATCGTCAGTATCGGCATGTTCGAACACGTTGGACGCAAGAACTACCGTACCTATATGGAAATGGCGCATCGGTGCCTGAACCAGGGCGGACTATTCCTCTTGCACACGATAGGAAAGAACCAGCGCAAGTCGGTACCGGACCCTTGGATCGATAAATATATTTTCCCAAACGGAGATTTACCGTCGGTCGGCCAAATCGGGGATGCGCTGGATGATCTGTTCGTGGTCGAGGACCTGCACAATTTCGGCGCCGATTACGATAAGACTTTAATGGCTTGGCATGCGAATTTCGAAGCCGCATGGCCGCGTTTTGAAAAGAGTTTGGGAACGCGTTTCTATCGGATGTGGCGGTACTACCTGCTCTCCTGCGCGGGCGCCTTTCGGGCTCGGGATATTCAGTTGTGGCAATGGGTGTTATCGAAGGAAGGGGTGCGTGACGGCTACCACCGGGAACGTATTTGATCATCTCCTTGGCCATTGCGGGCGCCTGCCCAGCAATGCCACACTCGCCGCATAAACACTTACGCCACTCTTCACCTGTCTAGTGGACTGTAACGGTCCACTAGCTCTCATCCTTGCCGCGATAGATCCCTATTTGCGCCAATCAAACACTTTTTATTCCTCTTGACATTCTGTCTTATTTTGGACAATCATTCCAAGTTATGACACGAACCAAAGAGCAGCTCGCTCTAATAGAGCAGACCAAACAAATCGCAGCAGGCTTGGCGCAGACGTTCGCGCCTTTCTGCGAAGTTGTCGTCCATGACCTCCTGGATCCCAAGCATGCAGTGCTGATGATTCAAAATAATTTATCCGGCAGGCAACCTGGCGATCCAGCCACAGAACTGGGCTTGGCGCGGATAGAGGATCCGGAATACCCGCAGGTTATCGCGAACTATGCGAACCATTTTGCGGATGGAAGGCAAGCGAAAAGCACTTCTATCGGGATCAAAGATTCCACCGGAAAGTACATCGCCGCTTTGTGCATGAACGTAGATCTTTCGATCTTTCGCAGTTTGCAGGCGGTCATGGATCAATTTGCGATGACCGACGTGAAAGCGGCGATGAAGGAGTCTCTCGACCCCAGCGGCGCTGACGCCATTCGGAACCGGATCGATCAATTCGCCGCAAGTTTGGCCACGACGCCGCGCGCACTCAAAGCGCCGCATCGCAGGGAGTTGCTGAAGGACTTGAAGGATTCCGGTTTGATGGATGTGCGACGCGCCATGGAAGTCGTCGCTCAGTATCTTGGTGTATCACGTGCAACGGTGTATAGCGATGGCAAATAACGCGGAACTTCTTCTGCTGGACAAAAACCAGGTCGAGCAGCTATTGGATCAGGATCAAGTGGTGCAAGCGGTGCGCGAGGCATTTTCCCTGCACAGCAAGGGAGAGGGCCGTGTTTTCCCGGTGGTGCGGGAAGCGCTTTCTACCGGCGGTATTTTCGGCATCAAATCCGGCGACGTGCAAACAGAAGGATTGCTTGGATTCAAAGCCGCAGGTTTCTGGCCGGGCAACCGCGCCAAAAACGGCGAGCCTCATCAAGCAACCATTATGCTCATCGATCCGGGCACGGGGCGGCCGATATGCCTGATCGACGGCAATGCCATCACGACTGTGCGCACCGGCGCCGCGGGCGGTCTGGGATTGCGCTACCTGGCCCGGCCGGATTGCAAAAGGCTGTGTATTTTTGGGACCGGCGTGCAGGCCCGGATACAACTGACGTTTGCATTGAAATTGCTGCCTTCATTGCGCGAGATCCGTTATGTCACCTACGACGGTAATCGTGATATTGGCTTTGAATCGGCGTTCGCCGGCGTATGCGATATTTCTCATTCGACCGATCGTGACGATGCTGTGTCAATCAGCGAAATAATCATCACAGCCACGCCAGGCGGTGGCGCGTTATTTAATGCTGCAGCGGTACAGCCGGGCACGCATATCAATTGCGTAGGCGCGGACACGAAAGGAAAAAGAGAGCTGCCTGATGGACTGTTGGCGCGCGTGAAGTTGTTTGTCGATGACGCAGCGCAAGCCAGGCAGATTGGAGAAACGCAATGGCGTCCCGATACGCCTTGTACAGAGCTTGGCGATCTACTCACGGAGAAAGTAAGCTTCCAACGCGATGCGCAGGACATCACAGTATTTGATATGACCGGTCTCGCCTTGCAAGATCTCACGGTAGCAAGATTGCTTCATCAAAGTGCGTTGGCAAATGGAATCGGTTCACGCATAGCGTGGCCATGGTAGTTGCTCTTGCTATTTGCACGGTCTGTCCGGGCGCGCGTCGCGCCTTACCCATAGGAGATTTAATCGCATGCGCGCTTCTTTCAGCACCTCTTTCCACGCCTATTTGACCTCCGGCCGCATCCTGCGCGCCCTTGCCGCAATGCTCGCCTTGAGCGCGGCAACGATCGCCGGCGCGCAAACGTTGCACGTCGGCCTGGCCGAAGACATCGATATGCTCGACCCGACGGCCTCACGCAGTTTCGTTGGCCGCATTGTATTCGCCTCGCTGTGCGACAAACTGTTCGACATTGACGAAAAGCTGGCGATCGTACCGCAGCTGGCAACTTCATATCAATGGTCGCCCGACAACAAAGTACTCACGTTGAAATTACGCCCCGGCGTCACGTTCCAGGATGGCGAGAAATTCGACGCCGCCGCGGTAAAGTTCAATATCGAGCGCGCTAAAAACATGCAGACATCGAGCCGGAAATCCGAATTGGCGCCGGTCGAGAGCGTCCAGGTGGTCGATGACACTACCGTCAAATTGAACCTCAGCGCGCCGTTTTCGCCATTGGTCAGCGTTCTGGCCGACCGCGCCGGCATGATGGTGTCGCCGAAAGCCGCGAAGGCCCATCCGACCGATTTCGCCAACAATCCGGTGTGCTCGGGGCCATTCAAATTCAAGGAACGGGTGGCGCAGGATCACATCGTGCTGGAGCGTTATGCCGGTTACTGGAACAACAGCGCGATCCACTTCGATAAAGTCATCTTTCAACCCATCGTCGATGCCAGCGTGCGGCTGGCGAACTTGCGCTCGGGGCAGCTCGACATCATCGAACGGCTCGCCTCCTCCGACGTCGCGGGCCTGAAGGCGGAAAACAAGTTTTCCGTCGCCAGTTTCCCCTTGCTCGGCTACGCCGGCATCAATATTAATGTCGGCAAAAGCGACGTGTCGCAGAAAAATCCGCTTGGACGCGATCCGCGTGTGCGTGAAGCGTTCGAACTGTCGCTCGATCGCGCTGGTATCGTGCAAGTGGCTGCCGATGGACAAGGAGCCGCCACCAATCAATGGGTCGCGCCGTCAAACCCGTTTTATGCCAAGAACGACCCAATCCCAAAGCGTAATATCGCCCGCGCCAAAGAGCTCTTGAAGGAGGCCGGTGTGCCCCATCCAAGCTTTACGCTGATGACGCCGACCGACTCTGACGCGCAGAAAATCGCCCAGGTGATACAGGCGATGTCGAGCGAGGCAGGCTTCAACATGAAAATTCAGTCGACCGAATTCGGCACCACCTATAGCCTTTCCGATACGGGGCAGTTTGACGCGCAGTTGCGCAACTGGAGCGGCCGCGTCGACCCGGACGGCAACGTGTATCCCTTTTACGCCTGCAAGCAGTCGGAGAATTGGCAGGGGTACTGCAAAGCCGAAGTCGATGACCTCCTGAAAAAATCGCGCAGTACGCCCGATGTTGCACAGCGCGTCAAACTGTACGAGCAGGTCGCCGCCGAAATCGTTAAGGATCGGCCGATCATCTATCTGTACAACCGCAACGGGCTGTGGGCCTATAACAAAAAATTGACCGGTGTGCGCCCCATCCCTGATGGGTTGATACGGGTGCAAGGGTTGAAGATGTAACCCTTTAAGTTTTACCTGTTGAGGTGATCCTTCGATACGGGCTTTGCCCTACTCAGGACGAACGGGTTTTGTGAAAATTTAGGAAAAACCCGTTCGTCCTGAGTAGGGCAAAGCCCGTATCGAAGGATCACCACCGAGGCAAAATTCAAAGGAAACCCACGGAAAACGTGGTTGAATTTAAGACAAGAACAGGAAGCAGCAATGAATAAACAAACTCTGGAGCAATGCGAAACGCCGGCATTGATTCTCGATGAAGCGAAAATGAACCGCAACATCGAGCGCATGCAGAGCAAGTTGCGCAGCTTGAATGTAGCGTTCCGCCCGCATGCAAAGACCAACAAGTGCATCGATGTGACACGCCGCCTCATGCAAACGCCGGAAGGTCCGCTGACGGTCTCCACCCTGCGCGAAGCGGACTATTTCGCAGCGCACGGCGTGAAAGACATCCTGTATGCCGTCAGCATCGCGCCGAACAAACTGGCGCATGTGATTGCACTGCGGCAGCAAGGCGTGAAGCTGACGATCATTCTGGACAGTCTCGAAGCTGCGCGAATGGTGGTGGACTACGCACGCGCATCAAAGCAGACTTTCGATGTCATGATCGAGATCGATTCGGATGGGCATCGTTCCGGCGTTCAGCCCGATGCAGAGGAACTGACCTGGATCGGATTGCTGCTGCATACCGCCGGCGTCAACGTGGCGGGGGTGATGACCCACGCCGGCAGCTCCTATGATTGCAAGAGCACGGACGAGATCCGCGCCTGCGCCGAGCAGGAGCGCGCAGCCGTCGTCAATTCGGCCGCGCGTCTACGCGCCGTGGGCATACCGTGCCCGGTGGTCAGCGTGGGATCGACGCCGACTGCTCTGTTTGCCGAGCATCTGGAAGGCGTGACCGAGGTGCGCACCGGCGTCTTCGTTTTCTTCGATCTGGTGATGGCCGGACTGAATGTATGCCGCGTCGAAGACATCGCCTTGTCCGTGCTGGCCACGGTCATCGGTCATCAGAACGAAAAGGGCTGGACCATCATCGATGCCGGCTGGATGGCCATGTCGCGCGACCGCGGAACCGCCAAGCAGCCTGTCGATCAGGGCTATGGCGTGGTATGCGACGTCGACGGCCGGCCGCTGGAAGATTTCATTTTTATCGGCGCCAATCAGGAGCATGGCATCCTGGCGCACCGCTCAGGCAACGGGGCAAACGCGCCGCGTCTGCCGGTCGGCACCCAGGTGCGTATTCTGCCCAATCACGCATGTCCTACCGCAGCCCAGTACGATCACTACAATGTGCTGGGAAGCGATCACGAAATCACCGCCGCCTGGCAACGCTTTAGCGGCTGGTGAAGGAGCCCCGCTACTTCGCCTGCACCGCCTTGAGCGCCTCGGCACGCAACGATGCATCCACCAGCGGCGTCGGGTCGAAGGTCTTCTGCATCAGGCCGCCATCGGACAGCAGATCGCGCAGGTAAATCAGTTTCTTCGGATCGACGCCTAGCGTGGGATCGACCAGTTTGTCGTTCTTGGCTTCGTCGAAGATCAGCTTGGCGTTGGGATCGTCCGCCTTGGCGCCGGTGAGCTTGTTCGACAACGCGATGGTTTCGGTTTCGTGGCCCAGCGCGTACGACAAGCCCTTCATCTCCGCAGTCAGGAATGCCACGGCGGCCTTACGCTTGGCGGCCAGCGCCTTGGCGGTGGTGATGTAGCAATTGCGCATGTAGTCGGGCGTCACGTCCTTGGCGCGGACCAGTACCTTGAGCCCCATCTGCGGCGCCTTGGCCGAGAACTCGATCGAGCTGGGCGCCGCGGCGACTACGCCGACCACCAATGCCTTGACGCGGTCGGCATCGCTGCCTGCGCGCACATACTGGACGTCTTTATTGGGATCAAGCCCGGCCGAACGCAGCGCCGCGCGGGCGAACAGATCGGGCAGCGCACCGGGGTCGGACACCGCGATCGCCTTGCCCTTGAGCTCGCTCAGGCTCTTGATCTCGGGCTTGGTGTAGATGGCATACGGCAGGCCGGGCCATGAGCAGCCGATGATACGGATATCGGCCCCCTTGGCCGCGGCGATCATCGGGCCGCCCGGATTGCCTTCATACGAATCGAGTTCGCCCGCCAGCAATGCCTTGGTCAGCAGGGCATCGCCATTGAGCGCAGTCATCGTGATGGTGACGCCGCTCTGCTTGTCGAAACCTTTTTCGGTTGCCATGTAGATCAGGCCGGCATCGCCCTTGGGCGCAACCGTACCGTGCCGCCACGTCGTTTCTTGCGCCATGGCGGTGTTCGCCGCGATCGCAAGCGTAAGCGCTGCCAGGCTGAATGCAACTACTTTTGCTGAGGCCATATCGTCCATTCCTTCCGGTTAGGTAATCACTGAGGTGATTTGTTGCCGGCCGCGTCCGGCGCCGGGGCCAAGGCTGGAGTCAGGGTCATCTCCAGCCATTTGGCCAACCCCAGCAAGGCCGCATCGTTGTGAAGCCGATCCATGACCTGCAGGCCCAGAGGCAAGCCATGGATTTGCATCAGCGGCAGCGTGATGGCAGGTGTGCCGAGATAGGAAGCCGGGACGTTCTGCACCGGATTGCCCGTGGCGTCGATGCCCATCGGCGCTGCCCCGGTCGCCGCCAGCGAGATCGCGCCGTCGAACTCGGCCAGCACGCTGTCGGCCAGCGCACGGACCGATTCCCGTTGCAATAAGGCACTTCTGTAATCGGCCACAGTCATCTTGCGGCCGTCGGCCACGCGCGCCAAGGTGTGTGGGCTCAGCTTCGGCTCGGAGGCCCTTGCATATTCGCGCATCGGCCAGAGCGCCTCCCAGGTAATAAGACGGCGGCTTTCGTCGAAAGAGCGGGCCAGCGCCTGTTCCAATTGTTCCAAGCCACCGTGGGTACGCCGGTCGACCAGCCTCACCCCCATGGCTTGCAAACGGTCGCACAAGACGCCGAAGGCATCGCGCGCGGCCGTGTCCGCCTGTTCGTATCCGGCCAGCTCCAGCACCGCCAGCGTGCGCGGGCGCATGGCGGCCAACAGCGGCAAATCGAGTCCCGCATGCCCGGGATCGCCGCCTACCCGCTCGGCAATGGCCGCCGCCACGTCCCGCACGTCTTCCAGAGAAGCACCCAGCACGCCCATGGAGCTCTGGCTTAGCTGGTCGTTGGCGCCGCCGCGATTGAGCCCGCCGAAGCTCGGCTTGTAGCCATAAACGCCGCAAAACGACGCCGGCCGGGTGATCGAGCCGACCACTTGGGTGCCCAGCGCCGCCGGCAGCATGCCGGCCGATATGGAGGCGGCCGAGCCGCTGCTCGACCCGCCGGGCGTGCGCGCGAGATCGCAGGGATTGCGTGTTGCCGCTGCAAACGTGGCGGCGAATTCGGTGGTGGCTGTCTTGCCGAGAATGACGGCGCCGGCCTCGCGCAGCGCCAGCACTGCCGCCGCATCGCGCCCGGTCTGCGTGCCGGCGAAACGCGCCGAGCCTTGCCCGGTGGGCATGCCGGCAGTTTCGATGACATCCTTGATGCCGATCGGCATGCCGTCGATCGGCGATCGCGGCGCACCGGCTTGCCAGCGCGCCGTCGATTCGGCAGCAGCCTGTTGCGCGGCCTCGCGGTCGAGCGCAACGAAGGCCCTGACTTCGGCATCGCGGCTGTCGATGATGTCCAGGCAGCGCTGCAGGAAATCGGTCGGGCTGTCTTTGCCCTGGGCGAAGGCTTTGCGCAGGCTGGCGAAAGATTGGAGATTGGGCTGCGTTATTGTCATCGTCCGCTCCTGGCGGCCAGGAAAACGAAGCAACGGGAGAAGCGCGAGGAGCGCAAGAAGCGGGAAAAGAATCGCATGGCCTGCCTGTCTTTTGTGGGGGTGAATATGATTGTATGACAATAATATAACTTATGTCGATACAAAAAATCTACCCTACAGACTGAGAACTAATGACTAATGGCGGCCGACCAGGTGTACGTGCAGCAGTTCGCGCTCGGCGCTGTGGCCGTGCTCCAACAGGTAGTTGATCTTGCCGGCGATGATGGTCGCCACCGGCAAGCCGTCGCGGAACAGAATGCGGTTGCCGGCCAGGGCCGGGACTTTGTCGCCCGGCAGCAGTGTGCCGCACAGGTTGAGTGGATCGACGCCGGAGATGCACACCAGGTTGTTGTCGTGAGGTCGCCGCCGCACTTCCCGTAATAGTGGGATGGCTTCCGGCAGCGCGAATTGCTCGCCTGAAAAACCGGCCACGAAGCGCCCGCCGCGAATATCGCCGCGTGCTTCCAGCCGGTGGTACACCGGCAGCAGCTCACGCCACGACGGCAGCCACGCCGCTTCCCGTTCCAAGAGGCGCCAGAACACGATCCCGTAACGGCGCAGCAGCGTCATGGCGATGTATTCCAGCGTGGCCGGATCGATGCGCTGCCCACGGCCTGGCTTTGCCGCGGCGTCTGCCTCGCCGGCGGCTTCGGCGCCACCGCGCCGCACCAGCGCCCAGCGTCCCGCTTCCTCCATGGTGGGAGCGGCGCCGCGGCCTCTGTGTCGGCGCTTCTCGTTGCTGGCCCGCTTGTTCGCGGGCAGCAGCATTGCGCGCATGCCGGCGAAACTATCGGCATTGACCAGGCCGGTAGAAACCAGCTCGCCGAGCGCATTTTCCAGCTCCACCGGCAGCAGGCGGGTATCGTGCTGCAGCTCGTCGAAGAACATGGCGCCGTCGCGTCGCAGTGCTTCCAGCACGTTGGTGGCGCGCGGCGAGATGCTGGGCGGGCCGGCCAGGACCGGCAGCGAATGCCATAGCGCAGTGTGGCGGCGCGGCAGCAGCACGATCGGCGTGCTGCGCACCGGGCCGCCGGCGGCAGAGCGTGGCGCGCCGATGCGGCTCCAGACCAGCTTGCCGGCGCGGCATTGATGGTCTAGCCAGAGGAAGGAATAGTCGCGCAGCCGCAGGGCGAGCAGATCGCTTTCCCACGCGCCGGCCGCCGCTTCGAAGCCTTCCAACTGCGCCAGCACCTGCGGCAGCGCATCCTCTCCCTGCCATTGCGTGCCCGGCGAGAGGTGCTGCCAGTCAAACAGGAAGCGCATGAAATCCTGCCGTTCGACCGGTTCGATTTCACGCCGTAGCCGCTTGATCGTGTAGCGATGGATGCGCGCCAGCAGATGACGCTCGCACCATTCCTCATCCGCCGCGCCGGGCGTGAAATGGCCGCACATGACGTAGCCTTCGCTTTCGAGCTGGGTCAGCGCGATTTTGGCGCTGCTCTCCGGCAGTGCTAGCGCCGCAGCGATCGCGGCCAGCGGCTGCGGACCAAAGCCGGTCAGACGGGCGCGCATGATCTCGACTAGCGCCGCGTCACGCGTCCACGCTTGGCCGCCGTTACCGCGGTGGCTGTCGGGAACGGTCAGCGCCGGCGTGGCCAGCGCCTGCGGGTAGGCCGCCTGCAGGCAGTCCAGCCGTTCCAGCGGCACCCAGAAATCGACGCCGTGCATGTCGTGCGTATCGTGCGTCTCGTGCATATCGTGCACATCGTGCCTATTGCGCAGGCGGGTGACGCGTCCGCTCTCGGCCAGCGCTTCGAGCCAGGCTGGCCAACCGTCCTGCCGGACGACTTCGTCCTGCGTAACGCAAGCCAGCGCGACCAGCGCTTCCTGCACTTCGTCGCTATTGCGCGCCTGCGGCCAGGCTTCGTCGGCCACGCTTGCGATGGCGTCCGCGTCCAGCGCGCCCAATTCATCGGTGGAGGCGGGATCGCTCCAGCGCCGGCTCATGACGGCTTGGGTGCGGCGCTCTTCCAGCGGCGCATCGTCCAGGAAAGCATAAGGGCGGGCGTTGAGGATTTCCATCGCCAGCGGGGAGGGCGTGGGGAGGTCGCGCGACAGTAGGCGGATGTGGCCCGCCTCCATGCGGCGCAACAGGGCCAGCCAGCCCTCGCTGTCCATAGCCTCGTGCAGGCAGTCGTCCATGGTTTGCTCCACCAGCGGGTGGCTGGGCAGCTCGCGTTCGCCCACGACGTTTTCCAGGCAGGCTGCCTGATCGGGGAAGACGGCCGCCAGCAGATCGTCGCTCTTCATGCGCTGCAACTGGGGCGCGACCTTGCGCCCGCCGATGAAGCGCGGCAGGGCGAGCGCGGTGGTGGCGTTCCAGCGCCAGCGCACGTTGAATAGGGGCGCGTCGAGCAGGGCTTGTACCAGGATGTGCTCGGCGCTGCTCGAGTGCAGGTAGCGCCACACCTCGTCAAGCGGGAAGCTGTGACTGGTCGATAGTGAAAGGATGATCGCGTCCTCGGTGGCGGCGGCCTGCAATTCGAAATTGAAGCTGGTGCAGAAGCGCTTGCGCAGCGCCAGTCCCCACGCACGGTTGATGCGGCTGCCGAACGGCGCGTGCAGCACCAACTGCATGCCGCCGGATTCGTCGAAGAAGCGCTCCATGAGTAGGGTATCCTGGGTCGGCAGCGCGCCGAGCGCGGCCAGCGAACGCGCCAGGTATTCGGCGATCTGGCGTGCGGCATCCTCGCGCATGCCCAGATGCTCGTCCAGCCACGCTATTGCGCGCTCCAGCGAGGATGAAGGCGAAGCAGGTTCAACGAGCTGACGAGCGATCTCTGCGCGCAGCCGGGCAACGCCGGCCGAGAGCTCGTCGCTGCGGCCGGGCGCTTCTCCCAGCCAGAACGGGATATTGGGCGCCGCGCCGTGCGCATCTTCCACCCGCACCTTGCCCACTTCGATCTTCAGGATGCGATAGGAGGTGTTGCCGAGCTGGAAAACGTCGCCCGCCAGGCTCTCGACGGCGAAGTCTTCGTTGACGGTGCCCACGGATTGGCCCTGCGGTTCCAGCAGCACGGTGTAATCGGCGTTGTCCGGTATCGTGCCGCCCGAAGTGACGGCGACCAGCTTGCTGCCGCGCCGTCCGCGCAGTGAACGGGCCGCGGCATCGCGGTGCAAGTAGGCGCCGCGCACGCCGCGGCGCGTGGTGTAGCCTTCCGCGAGCATACGAAGAATGGCGTCGTAGCGGGTGCGCGCCAGCTGCGCGTAAGGCTGCGCGCGGCGCACCATGTCGAACAGTTCGTCCTCGCCCCATTCGCGGCAGGCCACTTCGGCCACGATCTGCTGGGCCAGCACGTCCAGCGGCGCTGGCGGGATGTGCAGGGCGTCGAGTTCGCCGCGCCGCACGCAGTCGAGCAGGGCGGCGCATTCAATCAGATCGTCGCGCGAAGTAGGGAACAGGCGGCCCTTCGGCATGCCGCCGACCTGGTGGCCGGAACGGCCCACGCGTTGCAGCAGGGCCGAGATATTGCGCGGCGAGCCGACCTGGCATACCAGATCGACATCGCCAATGTCGATGCCCAGCTCCAGCGATGCGGTGGCGATCAGCACCTGCAAGTCGCCGTGTTTCAGACGCTGTTCGGCGGCCAGCCGGTATTCCTTGGCCAGACTGCCATGGTGCGCCGCCACGTGTTGCGCGCCCAGACGGTCGCCGAGGTGACGCGCCACGCGCTCGGCCATGCGCCGAGTGTTCACGAAAATGAGCGTCGTCCGGTGCAGCACCACCAGCTCGGCCATGCGATCGTAGACGCGCTCCCATACCTCGTTTGGCATGATGGCCTCCAGCGGCACTGGCGGCACTTCGAGCGCTAGATCGCGGGCGCGCACATGGCCGACATCGACCACATCGCAATCGCTGCCGCCGCGCCCGACCAGGAAATCGGCCACGGCCGACAAGGGCTTCTGTGTGGCCGACAATCCAATCCGTACCGGTCGCCGCAGGCACAGCGCGTCCAGCCGCGCCAGGCTGAGCGCCAGATGGCTGCCGCGTTTGCTGCCGGCAACGGCATGGATCTCGTCGACGATCACGGTGCGCACAGTGGCCAGCATGGCGCGGCCGCTGTCGGAGCCCAGCAGTACGTAGAGCGATTCGGGAGTTGTCACGAGGATGTGCGGTGCGCGTTTGCGCATCGCGGTGCGCTCGGCTGTGGTGGTGTCGCCGGTACGCACGGCAGTGCGGATGCCATGTTCGGGCAGGCCCATTGCGGCCAGTTGGCGGCCGATGCCCTCTAGCGGCTCCTGCAGGTTGACGCGGATGTCGTTCGACAGCGCCTTCAACGGCGACACATAGAGCACCTGCGTTTCATCGGGCAGTGGTGCGGCGCTGCTCTCGCGCACCAGCGCATCGATGGCGGCCAGGAAAGCGGTCAGCGTTTTGCCGGAGCCGGTGGGCGCGGCCACCAGCGTGGCCCGTCCGGCCTGGATCAGCGGCCACGCGCGCAACTGCGCCTCGGTTGCGGCCGGAAAGGCCGAAACGAACCAGGCAGCGACGGCGGGATGGAAGCTCTCCCAAATGCTGTCGAAGGGGACGCAGTTGTTCATGCTTGAGCAGATGGGGATGGCGGCAGCGATGGCAAGGCCGCCGCCGGCGCCCGGTTTTTGCGAATGGGAAACGGTTTCCCTGCCATGGATATACCAAAGTTAGTGAGTTTATGTACTTTACATAAACTCACTAACTTTGGTAAATTTCCTGGCTAATCCAGGTAGTTTTTTACACTGAGCGGTCTCTGAAATTCCATCTTGCCCCAGGCAACGATGCTGGGGTGACCTATCTCAACGTTGAGCGAGTCGTGAATTAATTTGTCGCACTCGCATCAGCCATTCCACGCAGCAAAGCCGCGTGAAATTTGTCCGGCTCCTGCATCTGCGGCGCATGTCCTGCATCTGGAAACTCGACCAGCGTAAAGTGAGGAATCACGGCGGCGGCCTGATGCGCCAGTTGCGGATAGTTTCCAAGCGAAGCACGCAGCTCGGCCGGTGCAAACTCTTTACCGATCGCAGTCGTGTCCTTGTCGCCAATCATCAATAGCGTCGGTGTCTTGAGTTGCGGCAGTTCGTAATAAACCGGTTGCGTCAGGATCATGTCGTAGAGCAAAGCCGAGTCCCACGCCACCAGATCTCTTTGCGGTCCACGATACATGCCCGCGAGCATTTGAA
>JAQGNR010000112.1 GCA_028291765.1 Herbaspirillum sp. | reverse complement strand
TTAATTCAATTGCGTTCTCGATCAGACTCACACGCAGCGCTAATAGTGGTGTGGTTTTCATAGCGACGCAAGTGTTTTTTGCTGGATAAATGCGAATACAGCCGGGATTTTACCGTTGGTAACAAGGCGGCACCGAAAAACGCCATATTCTGCTGAATTTTATGCCGCCGATTATTCTTTGCGCGCACTGCAGGCGCCGCAGCACGGCGTTCGGTTCCGATCTTTTCTTTACATTCCAGGCAACATATTCTTCATGCCGCGCATCATTTTCATCATGCCGCCGCCCTGCATTTTCTTCATCATGCTTTGCATTTGATCGAATTGCGCCAGCATGCGATTGACTTCTTGCACCTGTACGCCGGCGCCGGCTGCGATGCGACGCTTGCGCGTTGCCTTGATTAATTCCGGTTTGGCGCGCTCGCGCGGCGTCATCGAATTGATGATGCCTTCCATTCTGCGCACTTGTTTTTCGGCCTGATCCATATTGGTTTTACCGGCGGCCTGTTGCATCTGCGCGGGTAATTTATCCATAAGGCCGCTGAGACCACCCATTTTTTTCATCTGACCCAACTGCGCCTTGAAGTCGTTCAGATCGAACTTGCCGCCGCCTTTGAGTTTCTGCGCCAATCCTTTTGCGGCAGCGACATCGACGCCTTTCTGTGCTTCTTCGACCAGCGCCAGAATATCGCCCATGCCGAGAATGCGATTGGCCATGCGTGTCGGATCGAAGGCTTCGAGCCCATCGAGCTTTTCAGCGACACCGGCAAACTTAATCGGCTTGCCGGTAATATGACGTACCGACAGCGCTGCGCCGCCGCGTGAATCGCCATCCAGTTTGGTCAGCACAATGCCGGTCAACGGCAGTGCATCGCTAAAGGCTTTGGCGGTATTGATCGCATCCTGGCCCAACATCGCATCGACCACGAACAGCGTCTCGATCGGTTTCACCGCGGCATGGACGGCGCTGATTTCCTGCATCATCGCTTCATCGATACCAAGACGGCCGGCAGTATCGATGATCAGTACATCGTGATAATGGCGCTTGGCATAATCGAGCGCGGCCAGCGCAATATCCACCGGCTTATCGCTTGTCGTACTCGGGAAAAAATCGGCGCCGGCTTGTGCGGTCACGGTTTGCAGCTGGCCGATGGCGGCCGGACGATAGACGTCGGCGGAAACGGTCAAGACCTTTTTCTTTTTGCTTTCGCGCAGGAATTTGGCAAGCTTACCGACAGTGGTGGTTTTACCTGCGCCCTGCAAACCGGCCATCAGAATAATGGCCGGCGGTTGCGTGGCGAAATTAAGTTGCGATGCTTCGGGACCGAGATCGGCTCCCATCAGGCGCGCCAACTCGCGTTGCACCACGCCGACCAACGCTTGGCCCGGCGTGAGCGAAGAAATGACTTCTTCGCCGAGCGCCTTTTCTTTCACGTTGGCAATGAATTCGCGTACCGCTGGTAATGCAACGTCGGCTTCCAGTAATGCCAGACGTACTTCGCGCAGCATTTCGGCGGTATTGGCTTCGGTCAGGCGTGCTTCGCCGCGCATGGTCTTGACGACTTTGGCGAGGCGTTGGGTGAGATTGTCGAGCATGATGAGTGATCTTGTAAAAAAATGGGTCGTGCGCGGAAGAACTAGTCGCCATTCTACCCGATCGGCGGCCTGCACCGGCGTTGTGCGAAGGCTTGAAATGACGGCGGCGGGGCTTTATATGCTTTATATATAGTTACCTATTTTCCGACGGGCACGGCACCTGTAGGGCGCCACACTAGTGTAAACTCAGCCCATGCAAATTTATTTGTTCATTCTCGCCGCGTTGATCTATCTGGTCTGCGCGTTTTTGCCGTCGGCCTGGCGCAATACGCTGTCGCTTGCGATCATGGGCGGCTGGCTGCTGCATGGCGCCGCACTATTCATCGATATGACGGCGCCGGGCGAGTTGCGCGTCGGTTTCGCCGCGATGCTGTCGGCTACGCTGTGGATATCGGTGGCGGCTTATTGGCTGGAAAACCGCAACTTTTCGCTCGATAGCCTGCGCGTACTGATCTTGCCGGTATCTGCAGTAACGGCGCTGTTGCCGGTGGTTTTTCCGGGCAATATGATTACGCTGGACGGCAAGTCGCCGCTTTTTCTCTGGCATATCGTTATTTCAATCCTGGCGTACAGCACGCTGACGATCGCCGCTTTTCATGCCGTTCTGATGGTATTGCAGGAAGCCCGTTTGCATGCCCGTCCGGGCGCCGCCGTGCAAAGCAGCTGGTTTGCCGCGGCGCTGGATCGCTTGCCTGCATTGCTGACGATGGAGAAATTACTGTTCCGTTTAATTTCGTTTGGATTTTTCCTGCTGACGCTGACTGTCTTGTCCGGTGTATTTTTTTCCGAAGAGCTGTTCGGCAGAGCTTTCAAATGGGATCACAAGATTATTTTTACGCTGTTGTCGTGGGTGTTATTCGGTTTATTACTGGCTGGTCGCCGCTGGCAGGGCTGGCGCGGCAGAACGGCATTGGGCTTTACGCTGACCGGTTTCGCCATTTTATTCCTCGCGTATGTGGGTAGCCGCTTCGTTCTGGAAGTTGTGTTGCATCGGGTATTGGTATGAAAATATTAATTTGGCTGGTAATTGTATGGGCCGTGGTGGTTTGGATGCAGCGCGCCAAGAAGAATTTGCTTCGGCGCGCGCGCGAAGCTGCCGCTGAGCAGGCCGGCAGCAGCGCGCAGGCTGCCGATGCTGCACCTGTTGCGGAGATTGAGCAGATGGTGCAATGCGCGCAATGCGGCATTCATTTTCCGAAATCGGAAGCAGTGCAGGCGCGCGGTAGCGAGATGGTTTTTTGTTGCCAGGAGCATCGTGAATTGCATGCGCTCGATGCCGGTATTCGCTGATTTCGCGGATTGCTATTTAGCCGGGGGCCGCTAAATGCACCATGTCCTCTTCAAGATCAACGCCGACGGATGGTGCGAAGGCGCGCACTGGGAACCCTCTGCCAACTGCGACAAACGTCCCGAGGGCAGTGCGGTCAGTTTGTTGCTCATACATAATATTAGTTTGCCGCCGGATGAATTCGGCGGTCCGTATATTGCGGACCTTTTTGGCAATCGGCTGGATTATGATGCGCATCCCTATTTCGAGCACCTTCGTCCACTACGGGTTTCAGCGCATTTCCTGATTCGACGCGATGGCACTGTCATGCAATTCGTGTCGACCGATGCGCGCGCCTGGCATGCCGGCGTATCCACATTCGCGGGGCGCGATCGGTGTAACGATTTCTCAATCGGCATTGAAATGGAGGGCAGTGATTTTCAGCCCTTCGAGAATGACCAATATAGCGCGCTGGCGCACTTGACTGGCGCGCTACTGGCGCGCTACCGCTTGACTGATCTTGCCGGTCATGAGCATGTGGCCCCCGGCAGAAAAACCGATCCGGGGCCTTATTTCGATTGGGTTCGCTACCGCGAATCCCTGCGCCGAAGCGGGTTGCCGGGGAGAAACGATGCGCTACCGCGCATGCCGATTACATGATGTGCGTGTCAACTCTTTTTCGTATTTAAATAGCTGAAAATAGCTGTTGCGTACTCGGATGCTACCCACTAGAATTAGTCATTAAGTCAACAAAAAGCCTACATCTAGTATTTTCTCGTAACTTGTACCCTATACCTTAGTAATGAACTTAGTTGTACGTTGTCGCGTCCGAGGCCCTTATATTCTCCGCGCGGCAATTCGTTTTAAGCAACCCGGAATTTGGTCGTGCCGGCAGTAAAGGCCGATTGTTTTTATACTTATTGAATGTCTTTATTAGTGGGCCCTGCGTATACACACTATGTATACAGCAGGGTTCGAATTGCAACGACAGGGCTCTGCCCGTCATCATGGTCTCAGGAGGCTCCGTGCGCTCTACTCAAGAAATTTCTGCTAAATCCCCCGCCGACATCGGTGTGATTTCTTCATCCCTTCCGTCATCGCCAGCCGGCAATTCGCTAGCCAGAGCCTCCGCTACTTTGGGCGATTACCGCATTATTCGCCGCAATGGCGCAGTGGTCGGTTTTGAACCGTCGAAGATTTCGATTGCGGTCACCAAAGCTTTCCTTGCCGTCAACGGCGGACAGGGCGCGGCATCTGCCCGCGTGCGGGAGATGGTCGAACAATTGACCGGCAACGTGGTGTCGGCGCTGGTGCGCCGCCAGCCGACCGGCGGCACATTCCATATTGAAGATATCCAGGATCAGGTTGAACTGTCGCTGATGCGTTCCGGCGAGCATGATGTCGCGCGCGCTTATGTACTGTACCGCGCCAAGCGGATGGGGGAACGTAGCCAGAAGCAGGCGGAAGCAGGCGGCAGCCAGGATGCCGCAACGCCGCAGATTCACGTGATCGAAGATGGCGAACGCCGTCCGCTCGACATGGCGCAAGTGCGCGATTTGATTTCAGCCGCCTGTATCGGCCTGGAAAAACATGTCGATGCAAACGCCATCCTGTCTGAAACGGTAAAGAACCTGTACGACGGCGTACCGGTGGAAGAATTGCACAAATCGGCGATTCTGGCGGCGCGCGCATTAATGGAAAAAGATCCGGCCTACAGCCAAGTCACCGCGCGCTTGCTGATGCATACCATCCGTAAGGAAGTGTTCGGTAAAGAAGTGGCGCAGGCAGATGCGCCCGCCGAGTATCTGGAATATTTCCCGCGTTTCATCAAAAAGGGTATCGAAGGCGAGCTGCTCGATCCGAAGCTGGGCCAATTCGATCTGAAGAAACTGGCCGATGCTCTGCTGCCTGAACGCGACCTGCAATTCGGCTACCTCGGTCTGCAAACTTTATACGATCGTTATTTCCTGCATCTGGCGGATATCCGCATCGAAATGCCGCAGGCGTTTTACATGCGCGTGGCGATGGGTCTGTCGCTGGGCGAAATCAACCGCGAAGAAAGCGCGATCGAATTCTACAATCTGCTGTCGTCGTTCGATTTCATGAGTTCGACTCCGACGCTGTTCAATTCCGGCACGCTGCGCTCGCAACTGTCGTCCTGCTATCTGACCACTGTCGCCGACGATCTGGACGGTATTTACGAAGCCATCAAGGAAAATGCATTGCTGGCCAAATATGCCGGCGGTCTGGGCAACGACTGGACGCCGGTACGTTCGCTGGGCGCGCATATCAAGGGTACCAACGGCCGTTCGCAAGGCGTGGTGCCGTTCCTGAAAGTGGTCAACGATACTGCGGTTGCGGTCAATCAGGGCGGCAAGCGCAAGGGCGCAGTCTGCGCGTATCTGGAAACATGGCACATGGATATCGAGGAATTCCTCGATCTGCGCAAAAATACCGGCGACGATCGCCGCCGCACGCATGACATGAATACCGCCAACTGGATTCCCGATCTGTTCATGAAGCGTGTGATGGAAAAAGGCGACTGGACCCTGTTTTCGCCTTCGGACGTCCCGGATCTGCACGATAAATTCGGTAAATCGTTTGAAGAAGCCTACGTCGGCTACGAAGCCCGTGCAGCGCGCGGCGAACTGAAGCTGTTCAAGAAGATTGCCGCGCTGGATCTGTGGCGCAAGATGCTGTCGATGCTGTTTGAAACCGGCCATCCATGGATTACCTTCAAGGACCCTTGCAACATTCGCTCGCCGCAACAGCACGTGGGCGTGGTGCACAGCTCGAATCTATGTACCGAAATCACGCTCAATACCAACGACAGCGAAATCGCGGTCTGTAATCTGGGCTCGGTGAATCTGCCGGCGCACATGAGAGACGGCCAGCTGGATATGGTCAAATTGCAAAAAACCATCCACACGGCCATGCGCATGCTGGATAACGTGATCGACATCAATTATTACGCGGTCAAAAAAGCGCGCGATTCGAATCTGCGTCATCGTCCGGTCGGCCTGGGCATCATGGGTTTCCAGGATTGCCTGCACATGATGCGCATCCCGTATGCGTCGAACGAAGCCGTGCAATTCGCGGATCGCTCGATGGAAGCGGTCTGCTATTACGCTTATTACGCATCGACCGAACTGGCGGAAGAACGTGGCCGTTACAGCTCGTACAAGGGTTCGTTGTGGGATCGCGGCATCCTGCCGCAGGATTCCCTGAAACTGCTGGCCGAAGAGCGCGGCGGTTATCTGGAAGCGGACATGTCGGAAAACCTGGACTGGACTGAGCTGCGCGGCCGCATCAAGCAATTCGGCATGCGCAATTCGAATTGCGTGGCGATTGCACCGACGGCGACAATTTCCAACATCATCGGCGTTTCGGCTTGTATCGAACCGACTTACCAGAACCTGTACGTCAAATCGAATCTGTCCGGCGAATTCACCGAAATCAACGAATACCTGGTGCGGGATCTGAAAGCGCGCGGCCTGTGGGATGAAGTCATGATCTCCGATCTGAAGTATTTCGACGGCAGCCTGGCCAAGATCGATCGCATTCCGCAAGACCTGCGCGCGCTTTACGCGACGGCGTTTGAAGTCGAACCGTCATGGCTGGTGGAGGCGGCGTCGCGTCGTCAGAAATGGATCGATCAGGCGCAATCGCTGAATATTTACATGGCAGGCGCCTCCGGCAAGAAACTGGACGAGACATACAAGCTGGCCTGGTTGCGCGGCCTGAAGACGACTTACTACCTGCGCACCATCGGCGCGACCCACATGGAAAAGTCGACTACCAAGACCGGTGCATTGAACGCCGTCAACGTCGATGGCGCAGCCACCGGCGGTGCGCAGGCATCGTATGCTGCAGCGCCGGCGGCCGCACAGGAAACCGATGGTCCGGCATGCATGATGCGTCCGGGCGATCCCGGCTTTGAGGAGTGCGAAGCCTGCCAGTAAGATTGTATTAAATAGGTAAAACAAGTAACTGATCCGCATGATCCGGGAAGAATCGTTCAGAATCCCGGTCTAAATCGGGCGGATCATATAGGAATCGATCCGGCGCTTGCCGGATCAATGAAACAGAATGATTGAGTAAAGGAATAACCATGCTTTCTTGGGATGATGAAGTTGCTACGCCGGCGCCTCGTGCACCGGCCGCCCCACAACTGCAGCCGCAGTTGCAGAGCATTGAGACGCGTCCGCAATATGCGGATATCGCACTGAACCCGGCCCTGGTATCCAGGAACGACACCCAGCCTGTCGATGTGACGCGCCGGGTCAACGCCGCCGACAAACGCATCATCAATGGCCATACCGACGTCAACCAATTGGTGCCGTTCAAATACAAATGGGCCTGGGATAAGTATCTGGCCGGTTGCGCCAATCACTGGATGCCGCAGGAAATCAATATGCAGCGCGATATCGAGCTGTGGAAAAATCCGAATGGCCTGACTGAAGACGAGCGCCGTCTGGTCAAGCGCAATCTCGGCTTTTTCGTCACTGCCGATTCGCTGGCCGCCAATAATATTGTGCTGGGAACCTACCGCCATATCACGGCGCCGGAATGCCGCCAGTATTTGCTGCGCCAGGCGTTTGAAGAAGCTATTCATACGCACGCTTATCAATATATTGTCGAATCGCTGGGGCTGGATGAAGCGGAAATTTTCAATGCGTATCACGAAGTCAAATCGATCCGCGACAAAGACGAGTTCCTGATCCCGTTCATCAATACGCTGACCGATCCGCAATTTACGACCGGAACCACGGAGAACGATCAGAAATTATTGAAGTCGCTGATCGTATTCGCCTGCATCATGGAAGGCCTTTTCTTCTATGTCGGCTTCACGCAGATTCTGGCGCTGGGCCGTCAAAACAAGATGATGGGCGCGGCCGAACAATATCAATATATTTTGCGCGACGAATCGATGCACTGTAACTTCGGCATCGATTTGATCAACACCATCAAGATGGAAAATCCGCATTTATGGACGCCGGAATTCCGCGAAGAAATCAAAGCGTTGTTTTTAAGCGCAGTAGAGTTGGAATATCGCTACGCAGAGGATACAATGCCGCGAGGTGTACTAGGTTTGAATGCGCCGATGTTCAAAGGCTACTTGCGGTTCATTGCAAATCGCCGCGCGCAGCAGATCGGAATTGAACCACTGTTTGCTCATGAAGAAAATCCGTTTCCATGGATGAGCGAGATGATCGATTTGAAGAAGGAGCGCAACTTCTTTGAAACGAGAGTCATTGAATATCAAACAGGTGGTGCACTGAACTGGGAATAGTTTGCGGTCCGGTTAAAACTCTTCAGACCGAAGCGCGCAGACCGAAGTGCGCAGACCGAAGTGCGCAGACCGAAGCGCAAAGTGCAACGTGCAAAGCGCAAAGTGCAGATCGACGAACTAGAACCAGAACTTGATTCGGATAGAATCGATAAAAACCGAAAGGCGATCACCCAATTTAATGAACAGACCGAAACGTTGTGATCTGTTACTGCCGCTTATCCCGACTATGTCTGGCGAGGCGGCTTTTTCTTTGTCAAACCGTATGGTGGGCAGGAAAGATATTCCGACGCTGGCGTAATCGCCGGCGTTTTTTTTGGTTTGCCGTGACGCGGATCTGCCGGAATGGGGTCTGCGTCCACGCCTATTTGGCGAAGCAACCGATATGGCTGAAGTGCTGCATAGCTGAGGGGATGCAGCAGTTCAGCTGGTGCCGAATTCATTAGCGCAAGC
>JAQGNR010000106.1 GCA_028291765.1 Herbaspirillum sp. | reverse complement strand
TTTAATATACTGTATATATATACAGTATAAACAGATGGCGATCATTTGCTCAATGCAGGGGCTAGTCTTGTTACAAATAAAAAATGGGGGACTCGATGGCTAATGCCGTTCAGTTACCGTGAAAGCGCCTTGGTTGGCATGCGGAATATTATTGGCGGCCGGTTATCCGGGTTTTTTCGGAGATTGCCCCTTAGCGCTGCGCTTTGCCGGCGGCTGTTGTGCTCCGTTCGTGTCATTCCGGCGGCCTTCGGCCACCTCCCTTCTTTACCTCTCTGCGCACAACATCGCGTCACATTCCGCCTGCGGGCGCCTTAACTGAACAGCATCAGCTTTATATGGCGCGGATTTTGCTTAATGGATTTACCCCTATACGGAGGACCAAATGCAAGCAGCGCAACCAGCAATCCAGCTCAGTTTAAGAAACATACGCAAAACGTTTCCGACCAAATCCGGCCAGGTGGAAGTTCTGGGCGGCTTGTCGTTCGATATTCATGAAAAGGATTTCGTCAGCATCATCGGACCATCGGGATGTGGCAAAACAACGGTATTCAATATCATTGCGGGATTACTGCAACCGGATGAAGGCAGCATCATCTATCGCGGCGAATCGGTGCCCGACCTGCGCGGCAAAGTCGGCTACATGTTGCAAAAAGATTTACTGCTGCCATGGCGCACTGTGCTGGACAACGTATTACTCGGCCCCGAACTACAGAAGCAAAATCCGGCCGAGGCGCGTGAAACAGCAATGGAATATCTGCATACCTATGGCCTGGCCGGTTTCGAACACTCCTACCCGCGCATGCTATCCGGCGGCATGCGCCAACGCGTAGCGCTGATCCGCACCCTGATCAACAATCCCGACATCATTCTGCTCGACGAACCCTTTTCCGCACTCGATTACCAGACCCGGCTTTATCTGGAGGGCGTACTGATGGAAGCGGTGGAAACATTTCACAAAACAGTGGTGCTGGTGACGCACGACATCGACGAGGCCGTTGCACTCTCCAAACGCGTGGTAGTACTGGGCGGACGGCCCTCTACCGTCAAAGCGGTCCACGATATTGAGATCGAAGCCAAAACACCGATCGGCGCCCGCGCCGATCCGCGGTTTTCCGGCTACTTCAATTTACTCTGCTCGGAACTGGATATACAAACACAAGTGAGGGCCGCATGAATACCAATGCCAATGCAAGCACTGCACCAGCAAAGACGTCTCGCGCAGCCAAACCCATCGGCCAGCGCGCGCCATTAAGAATCAAGGGTTCCTTGATCGATAATGCGCTTGGCCGCACCGTCATCCAGGCCCTTGCCGTCGTCCTGTTTTTCGGCGTCTGGGAACTGGCCGTACGGGCCGGCCTGGTGTCCTCTTTCATGGTCGGCTCACCCCTCGCGATCTTTCACGCCCTGGTCCGCTCGGCGCAAAGCGGCATGCTGCTGGTCGATACCGGCTACACACTCTTTGCAGCAATTCTCGGCTTTGTGCTTGGCACCGCAATCGGCTCCACCGCCGGTCTGGCGCTCTGGTATTCACCCTTCGTGGCGCGCGTAATCGAACCATTCATCGTATCGATCAATAGCGTCCCGAAGATCGCCTTCGCACCGATTGTGGTGCTGTGGTTCGGCACCGGCCTGGTGTCCAAGGTTGCCCTGGCAGTATCGCTGACGGCCATCATTGCGCTGGTCGCCGCCTATGAAGCCGCCAAAGAAGCCGACCCTGACCTGCAAGCACTGCTGCTCACGCTGGGCGCGAGCAAGAATGACGTTTTCTATAAAGTCGTGGTGCCCTCGACGCTGCCTTACATCATTGCGACATTCCGCATCAATGTCGGCTTCGGACTGGTGGGCGCGGTAGTCGGGGAATTCATCTCCTCCGAAAAAGGCTTGGGCCACATGATCTTCACCGCCTCCAGCCTCTACGATCTGAACACTGTCTGGGCTGGCCTGTTCATGCTGATGGCCATCGGCTTTGTCTTGTATTTTGCGATCGACCGGATCGAGCGCGCTCTTCTACCCTGGAAGGCGCAATCGGCCGCTTCTACACTGCGTGTTTAACATTACCTTGGAGAAAATTGCTATGCGTTCGTTTCTGCGTCCATTCGTCAAATCCGTCATTGTCTGCGCCACCGCCTTTGCCTTGATCGGCAGCGCCGGTTTATCCCAGGCACAGGAAAAGAAAGCCGTCCTGTCGCAAGCCTTCCAGTCGATGCTCTACCTGCCCGTGTATGTCGCGCAGGATGCGGGCTTCTTCAAAAAACACGGACTCGATGTCACCAAGCAGACTGCCGGTGCGCCTAGCACCGCATTGTCGGCCGTGTTGTCGGGCAGCGCAGATTTTTCCTTGCACGGCCCTGAGTGGACGGCCATTGCCGCCTCCAAAGGCGCACCCGTCAATATCATCGCCAATGTGGTCAATGGCGCAGCAGTGTGGATCGCCACCACACCGGATTTCAAATTTACCTCGATCAAGGATTTGAAAGGTGAAACCGTAGTGACCGGCCAGATGCCGACCACCAGCACCTCGCTGTTTTTGAAACTGCTGAAAGAAAACGGCATGGATAACGAGAGTGTCAAAATGATTCAGGTGCAGCTCGGCTCCGAAATCGGGCCGCTGGCAGCAGGCCAGGCTAAGGCCGCCGTGATGTACGAACCAGGGCTCGATCAGGCCGTCGCGCGCGGCATGAAAGTGGTGCTGGGCTTTCCAAAGCTGTACGGCCCGTATGCCTTTTCGGCGATCACCGCGAAAAAAGATGTCGATCCCGATACCGCCCAACGCTTTGTAAGTGCGCTGCAGGATGCGCTGGTTTACATGCAGTCGAGTTCGAATCAGGCAGCGGTGATCGATATTGCCAAAAAAGAATTCCCGACACTTGATCCAGTCGTCGTTGAATCCGCCACCAAGCGTATGCTGGCCGAAGCCGTTTACCCGAAATCGGTCGATATCAGCGCCGCCTCGCTGGAAGTAGCGATGGCCACGCAAATCGCTTTGGGTAATCTGCAAGCACAACCGGTCTACGCGGATTTAATTTCGCAGAAATTCATTAAGGCCGCGCTGACGGGTAAGTAATAAAACAATTTTTTCCTGCTATGCTGGCCCAGTTTTTTTTCACGATGTCCGGAATGCACTATGAATGAGTTCGAGGGAATTCTCGCTATCCGCGAGGCAATCAGGTCCGGTGCATTAACACCGCAAACGGCAATCGAGGCGAGTTTCGATCGTGCGCACGCCAGTCAGGCGCGGTTAAAAGCGTTTGCCCACCTGCCGCCAGAACTTTCGCTTGCCGATAACGATCCCGACGCGCCGCTGGCCGGGATCGCTGTCGCCGTCAAGGATCTGATCGATACGGCCGACATGCCGACCACCTACGGCTCCCCGATTTATCAGGGACACATGCCGGCGGCCGATGCCTGGATCGTGCAGCGTTTGCGGCAACTGGGCGCGCATGTGCTTGGCAAATCGGTTACCACCGAATTTGCCTGGCGGCACCCGGGACCGACCGTCAATCCGTGGCATCCGCAACATACGCCGGGCGGCTCGTCGAGCGGCTCGGCGGCGGCTGTGGCGGCCGGCATCGTACCGCTGGCAATCGGCACCCAAACGCTAGGCTCGGTGATTCGGCCGGCGGCATTTTGCGGCGTGGTCGGCTTCAAACCGACCTATGGGGCAATTGCCCGCACCGGGGTCTGCGCCTTGTCGGCATCGCTGGATCATATCGGCCTCTTTACGCGCAATGTGGATGATGCAATCTATGCAATCAGCCTGCTGACCGGCGTATCCGCCACGGATGTGCACGGGCAGCCCTTCACGCCATTCCGAATGGCGGACATCAGCCTGCCTTTGGCAACACCGCCGGTGATCGCACTGGTGAGCAGCAACCAGCTCGGCGAAGTCGATGCAGCACAGTTGCAGGTGCTGCAGGAAGCCGCCGCAAAACTACGCGCCGCCGGCGCCACCGTACGCGAACTGGCGCTGCCGGCCGTTTTCAACGAAGCCGCAGCGTTGACCGCCTCGATCGCTGCGGCCGACGCGGCGCAGCACCATGCACTCCATCTGGATGATTTTGGCCCGCTGCTCAGCGCGTCAATGACCGAATTGATCGAACAAGGCCGGGCCATGTCGCCGGCGGAGATCGCCGCACTGGCCGAACGGCGGCAGGATCTGTGCCACCGCTATGCGCAGTGGCTGCAGGAAAATCAAATCGATGCCGTATTGCTGCCGCCCGCGCAGGGTGAAGCGCCGGCGGATCTGGGCTATACCGGCGACGCCAGATTTTGTTCGCCGTTCACGCTCGCAGGTCTGCCCGCAATTACCCTGCCGGCGGGATTCGGGCCGAACGGATTGCCATTGGGCATACAACTGGTTGGCGCCAGCGGTCATGATTTGGCGCTGCTGCTGGTGGCGCGCTGGTGCGAGCATGCGATTGCGCACCCTGCGGCGATCGCCGATAAGTGGCAATAAGCGGCAATGAAAGCGTCACTCCCCTACTACTGTCGAAAGCCGGCATGACCGATGTGATTATGTTGGAAGCGGTGGAGATCGTCGGTCTTCTCAGTACCGGTCAGCTGACCCCGCACGATCTGCTCGATGCACTTGAGGCGCGGATCGCGCTGGTCGATCCGCAGATCAATGCGCTGCCGACGCACTGTTTCGAGCGTGCCCACGCCCACGCCGACCGGCTGCTGCAAATGCCTCTGAGCAAACGCGGCCCGCTGGCCGGCCTGCCGCTGCCGATCAAGGACCTCACCGATGTCGCCGGCGTGCGCAGCACGCAGGGCTCGACCATCTTCGCGCAACACATTCCGCAGCAATCCGATCTACTGGTCGAGCATCTGGAAGCACAGGGCGCGATTGTGTACGCGAAATCCAACACCCCTGAATTCGGCGCCGGCGCCAACACCTTCAATGAGGTATTCGGCGCGACGCGCAATCCACGCGACCAGACCTTGTCGGTGGCCGGCTCATCGGGCGGCGCAGCTGCTGCGCTGGCCACTGGCATGGCATGGGTCGCGCATGGTTCCGATTTCGGCGGTTCGCTGCGTAATCCGGCCAGCTTTTGCAACGTCGTAGGCTTTCGTCCCACTCCCGGCCGGGTGGCGCGCACACCCGGCGCCAAGATCGATGACTTGCTCAATGTCGAAGGGCCGATGGCCAGGACGGTCAGTGATTGCGCGCTGCTGTTCGACGCCATGTGCGGCGCGGATTCACGCGACCGGCTGTCGCGGGATGGCCCCGGAACCGGCGCCTGGCTGGCGGCGGCCCGCTCAAATTGGCGGCCGTTGCGCGTCGCCTATTCGGCAGATCTCGGAATCACCCCGGTTGACCCGGAAGTCGCGGAACTGACCAAAAAGGCTGCGTTGCGTCTGGCTGACATCGGCGTCATCGTTGAAGAAGCGCATCCCGATTTTTCAGAAGCGCACGAATGCTTCGGCACCCTGCGCGCCTACACCTTTGCCGCATCCAAAGCCGGCTTACTGGCGACGCACCGCGAGCAGCTTAAACCGGAACTGGTCTGGAATATTGAAAAAGGCCTGGCCCTGAGTAGTGCCGAACTGATCCGCGCCGAACAGCAGCGCGCCCGCATGTGCCGCAACGCGGATGCTTTTTTCAGGCAGTACGATTTGTTGCTTTGTCCGGCGACCATCGTGCCGCCCTACCCGGTGATTAATCGTTTTGTCGACAGTTGTAATGGCGTAAAGTTTTCCAACTATATCGAGTGGCTTGCCATCGCGTATGCCATCAGTATCGTCGCCTGTCCGGCCATGTCGCTGCCTTGCGGTTTTACCGGCAAGGGCCTTCCGGTAGGGCTGCAGATTGTTGGACGGTCTGGGGATGACGGGCGTGTTTTTGCCGGCGGGCGTTTGCTGGAAGAGCTGCTGCAGATGAATACTGGTGTGCCTATTTTGCCGTTTGGCAGCGGGATGCAATAAGAAAATTTTAGGGCGGAGGTGATCCTTCGATACGGCCTGCGGCCTACTCAGGACGAACGGGTTTTCTTTAAATTTTCAAAAAAACCCTTTCGGTTTTCTTTAAAATTTTCACCAAAACCCGTTGCGGTTTTCTTTAAATTCGTGATTTAAAGAAAAACCGTTCGCCCTGAGTAGGCCGCAGGCCGTATCGAAGGGTCACCTCTGGCCCCCAAATCTACTTAAGTGCCCGCCGCTCATGCAAATCACCGTGAGCCTTTTGACCAGACTCCGCCAGCGGCACATCCTTACCCGCAAGCGCAAACGCCAAAGTCGCAGCCGAAGGATTCAAACTATCGACCATCGCGCTCGGCATTAAAATCGTCGCGCCTCTTTCCTTGGTCGTTTCATAAATAATATTCATCGCCCGCAATTGCAGCGCGACTGGATGCCCCTCATAAATATTGGCAGCCTCGACAAATTTCCCGGCAATGGCCGCCTCGGCCGAGCCGAGAATCACCCGCGCCTGCTTCTCGCGTTCGGCCTGGGCTTGACGCGACATGGCATCTTGCAGCGCCTCTGGAATGGCGACGTCGCGGATCTCCACCGAACTGACCGAAATACCCCATGGCGCGGTTTTTCGACTGATCGCTTCCTTCAGTGCTTCATCGGCCTCCTTGCGGTCGGACAACAAGGCCGCCAACATCGACGAACCTATCATCTCGCGCAGCGAAGTCTGCGCAACCCGGTCGATGGCTTCCTTAAAATGGGTGATCGCCAACGCGGCTTTTTCGGCATCCTCCACGTGCCAGAAAATGATCGCATCGACGTTGACCGGCACCGTGTCCCGGGTCAGCGCCTGCTCGGCGTTAAAGGCGGTGGTCTGGATCCGGCAATCGATCACAGCGACCACATTATCGATGACCGGGATGATGACAAACAAGCCTGCGCCCTTGACGCTTTGCAGCTTGCCCATTCGCAGGATCACGAACTTTTGCCAGACATTGGCCATCTTCAGCGAAAAGGCAATGATCACTGCGATCCCAAAGAAAACAAAAGCGAAATACGGATTGACCCAGTTCCCGACGGCGAGTCCGGCAAGCATAAAGACAAACACCAGAAATGCGGTAATAGAGTTCATCACGGCTCCTTTATTGTGCTTGGTTATGCTTGGAATACTACTCCTTTGCCGGTACTCAATCCGCCAGAAACTTGCCTGAAATCATCATGCGGATAAACGCGGTGTTTTAGCCCTTGCAGCCGTCATTTTGCGTTACACATGCATACAATTTCATCGCCATCATTTGTCCGATCCATGACGTTTATCGGTAACATCCAACTCAGGAGGCCATGAACATCATGAAAACTACAATCTTGATTTCCGCCGCGCTTGCGGCAATTGTCCTGAACGGCTGTGTAGCGACGCCTCCCAGCGCGCAAGCAGCCTACGTCGCGCCAGCCGGCGCGGTGTCTGTAGAACCCGGCTACGAGTGGCATCGTGGCGGGCGTTGAGCAGTGATCCAGAGATGCTGGTCCTGTGATATTAATTCCTTAAATTATTTTTGAACGACGCGAATCCCGGCTGCACGCTGTCGGCGTTCGCGCTCTTATTTTTGGGTTCATCAGAAATTTCTATGCGTCTGCGGGGACCACGACTTATCAGTCCGTGCTCATTGTCTTGGACTTTTTTTGCTTATTTTTACGAAAAGTTCAATATGATGAGCACATGGACACTACAGAGCTCGCAAACATCATCGTCGCTCGTCGCAAGGAAAGCCTCACTCGCTAGCGAAAATGCACCATCTCAGCACGCGTCCGTAAAACTTCACGAAAATGGTGCATTTCGAGCGCCCCTTCTTTTGGCTTTGCACAAAAATAAATAAGCCGCTCTCAGCCGATCCTGGCCCTTACTTATTCGGCGGCTGGCACAGCTCTTGCGATACTGACAATTCAACAACCAATTGCCACGCATCGGCGTGTTCGCGTGAGGCCTCATCCATCCCTTTTGCATCAACAGCATCCGCCCTCCTCATCCAGGATCGGGCCGTGCTCGCTTTGGCCGCTGCCGGCGCGCTTATGCCATGAATTTCCACTAGGCGCCCACGCTTTATTTCGGGCGCTTTTTCTCATTTTTTCTTTTTAACTGCAACCATCGAGAGTCAACATGCAACTCATTTCGAAATTTACTTTTTATCGCACTGCCATCGCGTTGGCGGCCATGGTGAGCATCAATGGCTATGCGCAGAGCGTCGCAAGTTGCCCCAGCCCGATCCCGATTGCATTGACGACGCCATTGACCTCCGGCGTGGCCTTGCTGGGGATACAGGCCAAGCTCGGACTGGAAGACGCGGTCGAGGAAATTAACGCCGCCGGCGGCATCGGCGGCAAAAAGGTCAAGTTGTCGATCGAAGACGCCACCGGCTCGTCGACGAATGCCCTCAATTCACTCAATCGCCTGCTCGAAGACAAACCGGTCGCAGTGTTTTCCTCGATGATCAGCCCGCATATTTTTACCGAGAACGACACCATCAAACAGGCCGGCATACCGGTGTTTACCACCGGCACCAACGGGGCCTTGATGAAGCAGAATAATCCCTGGCTGATTCGGATTCACGTCCATGACGGTCAATTGGCCGATGCCTTGCCGCGCTATGTGGTCGAGACCCTGAAAAAACAGCGTCCCGCCATTCTGACGGTATCCGACGATTACGGTCTGGGCGCCGCCAAAGGCTTGCAGGCAGCTTTTGACAAACTCAAAATCAAGACGGTCGCGGTGGAAAGCTACGGTCTCAACGACAAGGACATGAGCGCGCAGCTCACCAAAATCAAGAACGCCAATGCCGACATGCTGATCCTGTTCGGCCGTCCGGGCGATGTGGCGCTGGTCATGAAGCAGCGCCATGCGCTGGGCATCACCATTCCCGTCATCGGCAATTCCAGCGCAGTGGCGGCCACCACCCTGGCCAATCTGACCCCCGAAGAAGCCGATGGCTCCATGGGCATCGGCGGCATGTTCCCGCAAGTGACGACCGATCCCAAGTCGCTGGCCTTTGCCAAACGGGTTCTCGATCGCAGCAAAATCCCGGCGGATAATTTCGCGGTGGCCTATCGCGACGGCATGTACATGCTGAAAGCGGCGATCGAAAAAGACGGCTGCGACCCTGCGCGCATACGGGATACGCTGCGCTCGACCAAGGACTGGAAAGGGCTGCTGATTACCTATGTCGCCGATAAGGATGGCGACCTGGCGCACACGATGGGGGTCTACCGGAACAAGGGCAAAACGACCGAGCTGATCGGTACGGTCAAAGAAGCCGGGTTCTGATAAGCGATAAGGCAGGAGCAACAAATGCTGCAACTCATCATTAACGGCCTGGCAATGGGGGCGATTTACGCCCTTATTGCGCTCGGCTTGCTACAGATTTTCAACGCGGTGCGGATCGTCAATTTCGCGCAGGGCCAATTGCTGATGCTGGGGGCGTTTCTCGGCTTTACCACCATGACGCAAATGGCGCTGCCGATCTGGTTGTCGTATCTGATCACCTTTGCGGCAATGGCCATCATCGGCATCATTTTCATGCTGGTGGCCTACTACCCGCTGCGCGGCAAGCCGTTTTATCTGGTGATCCTGACCACGATTGCGGTCGGTATCGTGCTGGAAAATCTGGTGCTGATTTTTTTCGGCCCGCTGCCGCAGTCGGTACCGTCGCCGTTCGGCGAGGCGCAGGTGCAGCTCGGATCTGTAGTGATCTCGCGCCATGTGCTGTTCATTTTCGCAGCCACCGCGGTATTGCTGGTCGGGCAATGGTGGTTCATGAACCGCACGCGCTTCGGCCGCATGATCCGGGCCACCGCGCTTGATATGGACATGGCGCGGCTGGTCGGCATACCGGTGCGCTCCACCATCGCCGTTGCCTTCATGCTGGGGTCGATGCTGGCCGGCGCGGCCGGCTTGCTGGTCGCGCCCTTGTTCCTGGCCGATCCGACGATGGGCGGGGCGTTGGGTCTGAAAGCGTTTGTGGTCGCCGTCATTGGCGGTTTCGGCAGCCTCTATGGCGCGGTGCTGGCGGGGCTGTTGCTGGGCGTGGTGGAAACACTCGCGGCGGGCTACATCTCGTCAGACTTCCGCGATGTTATTTCGTTTGTCATCATGGTCGGATTCCTGTTCTTGCGGCCGCAAGGGCTGTTCGGCGAAAAGCAAAGTGAGCGCGTATGAAAGCCCTTGAATTTCCCCCGCGCCGCCGGCTGCTGCCGGCCTTCCTGTGCGCCGTCGCCTTCTTGCTATTGCTGCTGCCGCTGGTCGTTACCGAACACTATGTGCTGCAGCTGGTCAATCTGGGCCTCATCAGTCTGATCGTGGTGGTCGGTCTGAATTTCATCACCGGTTATTGCGGCCAGATCAATTTCGCCCAGGCGGCATTCTGGGGCATCGGCGCCTATGTGACTGCGGTGTTGACGCTGCACGGCGTTTCTTTCTGGCTGGCGTTGCCGGCAGCCGGCGCGGCGACCGGATTATGCAGCTTGCTGCTGGGCGTGCCGACGCTGCGTTTGCGTGCTTATTATCTGGCGATGGCCACCATTGCATTCGGTGAAATCGTGCAACTGGTGCTGGTGCATTGGGAACCGGTCACCGGCGGCACCTCGGGGCTGCGCGGCGTGCCTGCTGTATCGATTGCCGGCATCGCGCTGGTCAGCCATGTGCAGCATTATTATTTTCTGTTGGCGTGGTGCGCGCTGGCCCTGTGGCTGTCGCTGCGGGTGCGTTCCTCCAAGCTGGGGCGCGCCATGATTGCGCTGCGCGATTCCGAAATCGCCGCTGAGGTGATGGGCGTCGATACGGTGCGGGTGAAAATGCTCGCCTTTGCGTTGTCGTCGATCTATGCCGGGATTGCCGGCGGCCTGTATGTGGGCACGGTCAATTATGTCAGCCCGGATCTTTTTTCCAATACGCAGGCAGTGCTGTTTTTCGTCATGCTGGTGGTCGGCGGCGTGGGCTCGGCGGTGGGTGCGGTGATCGGCACGGTGGTGCTCACGGTGCTGCCGGAAGCGCTGCGCTTTCTGCAGGAATGGTACATGGTGCTGTACGGGATCGGCGTGATCCTGATGATTACCTTCTTGCCGGATGGGCTGGTCAGTATTACGCGGCGCTTTAAGCTGAAGTCGAATCTCAAGTCGGACTTTAAACAGCCCGGCGCTGCGCCGGCGGTTGAGGCGACCACGCATGCGGAGCTGGACTTGCTCTTTCCAGAGCCGTCAACGACGCCGCAAGCGCGCGATAAAGTGGTCAATAAAGCGAGCAATGCGGTCATCGAAGTCAGCGACGTGACCATGCGTTTCGGCGGCCTGAGCGCGCTCGATGGCGTCAGTCTCAGTGTGGCGCGCGGCAGCGTGCATGCCGTGATCGGGCCGAACGGATCCGGCAAGACGACCTTTCTGAATGTCCTCTCGGGCGCTTACGCGGCGCAGCACGGCTCGGTGCTGCTCGACGGCGTCGAATTGATCGGCCGCCGTCCGAATGCGATTGCCAAAGCGGGCTTATCGC
>JAQGNR010000032.1 GCA_028291765.1 Herbaspirillum sp. | reverse complement strand
GCTGCAGATTGGCCGCCGATCGCACGCTCTTCGAAAAGAAACTCAGCCGTTCGACAATGACGGTCGCGGCGACCAGCAAAATGATGGCCAGCAGCGGCAGCAAGCCATAGGAATCTGCTACAAGTTTGAGGATGGTGTTCATAGATACTTTCTTTTAAAACCAATTAATCGACGTTCTATCTCTCATTGGCTGCTGAGAGATAGATAGAGATAGAGATAGGGAGACAGCGCGTACTCGCTAAATTACAAGCTGCCGGTAATGCCGAACATGACTGCCGGGCCGAAGAATTCACGTTGAATGACACGGTTGCCCGTACCTTCAGTGAAGGTATGCGCGGTATTCAACAGGTTTCTGCCCATCAGGAACAGCGAGTAATTTTTGTTAAGCGCATACGATGCGCTGACGTCTGCAGAAAAACGTGCTTCGGTATAGATATCCGTGGCCGCGCTGGAGCCGATAATCGCCAGACTGCGGCCCACATACGAACCCGATAGGCGCAGATTGAGCTTTTCACGTTCCCAATACACAGACGCGTTGTATGTGTTGCGAGATGTCGATGGCAGCTGTGCGGATTCACCGGGACGGATCTGGCCTGACGAATTCACAAAGGTGTAGTTAAAGCTGGTTCCCAAGCCATTCAGCCATCCCGGCAACCTGGCGTATTTCTGATCGTAATTGAGCTCAAAGCCGGTTGCACGGGCTTTGGCAAGGTTGGAATAGCTCACTACGTTCGTCATGCCGGGCGCCGATGCCATGGCGGCAATGATCACCGGGTCGGTTAAGCCGCCGACCTGTGTGGTGCCGACAATATAGTTCGACATCTCCTTGTCGAACACGCCGGCCGATATGATGCCGCCCTGATTGAGATACTGCTCAAGTGACAGATCCAGGTTATTGGAGGTAGTCGGCTTCAGATTCGGATTGCCCTGTGTGACGATATTGTTGTTCAGATCGAGCGAGAAAGACGGATTCGTCATATCAAAGCTTGGTCGTGAGATGGTGCTGGAGAAGCTGGCGCGACCAATCAAAGTAGGCTGTATCTCGTAACGCGCCTGTATTGATGGGAACAGGTTGTTATAGCTTTTGTTGGCGGTTCTGGGGACCAGCGCACCATTGAGGACGGCATTGCCGTTATATTGCGCGCGGGTGGCTTCGACACGCATACCGGCGAGAATGCCTAACTTGCCGAAAGTGAAGTCTTCTTGACCGTACAAGGCATAGACATTTTCTGTATTGGTCTGATCGACTGCGCCGTCGGATAAAGCGTTTTTGGCGGGATTATTGGTAAATCCAGTGCCGTTGGCGAACAGGTCTTGCATGGTGCCCTGGTTGATGTTGTAACCATTGGAATAGTCACCGCCGTAATACTGGATAGGCGAGCCGGTAATTGCCTGGCTCATGTTAATCGGCGGAACACCGGTAGCGGTGTACGAATTAATCATGTGGCTTTGCGAACGGAAGCGCGCGGCTGCGCCGAATTTCAATTCTTCTTCCGATGCATTGGTGAAATGGGTCGGCATCGTGACATTCGTGCCGGTGGACCATTCTTTGGTCAGGAAGGTCGCGCTGTTATTCGTAAACTTATTGAGCGTGTAGTTGCTCGGATCGAGCTGATTTGATCCATTGACCGAATAGGTCGGATGGCTCGGATTGCCTTGATTATAGGTAATGGTTGTGCCCGGAGGAGGGCTGTAGGCAAAGTTGGCAATGGTGTCGTAAGGTCGGTAGTCTTTGCCTTGGGTATGGGCGATGTTGTAGTCGATCTTCGCATCGCCTATCCTGTTTTCTCCGCCAATCTGAAACAGATCGAGACTGACTTGCTCCTGCATATAACGCAAAGATTTGTCGAAGGTGGCCACGCCGGTTGTGATGCTGCCGTCCGCACTCTGCGAGGATGTCCCTTTACCCTGGAAATCCCAGCGGTTACGGGAGACATCTTCGACATAACCGGAATGCAGATAACGGGCATACCAGCGGTTATTGGCATCAGGCTGATATGCCAGTTCTCCACCCGCGCCCTTGGTCGTGCGATGGAATTGATAGAAGGCTTGGGTCATGCTGGACCAGGCCATATTGGGTGACGATGGTTTATCGACAAAGGACGCGCGGCGATCATCATTGCCGATCGCATCCTTGTAATAAGTCAGGGAGCCGACAAAGGAAAACGGCTTATCTTTGTATGCATCCAGTTTCAAGCCGGTGCCGGTGCCGGACTGATCTTGCGCTTGATCCTGGTCCTGGTTTCCGCCGCCGCCGCCGAAGCGGATACCGCCGGTAACGCTCAGATCGGTAATGCCGGTGCCGCGCGAAATTTGACGGCCGGTGCCGAGGCGGAAATCGAGGAAGCCATCGCGGCCGGCAGGAATCGCCTTCGGTGTAATTTCAATCGTGCCGCCCAGTGCTTCGGCATCCTGTTCCGGCTTGTTGGTTTTGGTGATGGTCAAGGAACCTATCATGCCGGTCGGAAAGGTGTCGAATGCAAATGCGCGCCCGCCGCCGTTAGGACTTTGTGGCGTCACCGAGTTGGTCGGCGGCAGATGGATGCCGCCGTAAGTTGTACTGGTCAAGTCCGCATCCAGGCCGCGAATATTGACCCAACGTCCCTGACCCGTGTCGACTGCAATCGACGCGCCCGGCAAGCGGCCGGCGGCTTCACCGGCGTTGAGATCGGGAAGCTTGCGAATTTCTTCCTGCGTTACGGTATTAATCAGATTGGGCGCGACTTCCTGTTTTGCGCGCGAGACGACTTCCGGTTGACGCTGGGATTTCGCATTCACATTCACGTCGGTAAGCGATGTGGTGTTCGTACCGTCGGTATTTTGCGGCGCTGTTGCGTCTGCGGCCATCGCGACGGTAAACATCGTGTTCATCATTAATCCCGATACCAGAACGGCAATTTTCCTGCGCTTCAAATGTTTCAGATGCATCATTGGTAACACTCCTCCTCAAATTTTTGGGTTTGCTTTTACATGTGTGACAAAATTTGAGTGGATGTTAAGGAGCGAAAATTAAGGAAAAATTAAGTGCCTGCAAAAATAAAAATGTCGTATGCGCGCCGGGGAAATGTCATGACGCCGTCATATTTCATGCGGTTTTTTTTGCATGCCATGACATCAATGAAAAGTGATTCGGCATAAAAAAACCGCGGTCAGACATTGTCTGAGCCGCGGCGTGGCCGCCTTTTTTCCTGACTGTTATTTCGTCGTCATCTGTCCGCTCTGGCGGTCGAGGATCAGCTTCGGCGCGGCCGTCTTGCGATGGAAATCGAACATGTGCAGCAAGGAACCGGCGCGTTCGTCAAAGGAGGCATCGCCGATCCGTCCCAGTTGCCAGTTGTCCTCGATAAAACGCAAAATGGAGGTTTGGTCTGTGACATGATGATCGACAAAATTCTCCCGGGCATAGGGTGAGATCACCAGAAACGGCAATCTCGGGCCATAGCCGCAGCGACCGACATAAGTGCCGGCTGCTGCGGCAGCCTGGTCGCATTTGTCTGGCGCCGCCGGGGCGCCGGATGGATTGACCGTTGGCGGCATCTGGTGGTCGTACCAGCCATCGGAATCGTCATAGGCGATGATGATCGCCATCTCTTTCCATTCTGGCGATTGCTGCAGCCGGTTGATGGTATCCACCAGATATTGCTGCTCCTGCAATGGCCCGGAATATCCCGAGTGTCCATCCTCATAGGCCGGCGCCTTGAGGTAGCTGACGGCCGGCAGATTGTGCGCATCCAGCGCGGCCCAGAAATCGCTCAGATCATATTGGTGATTGGCCGCATCCGTTTTGCCGATCATGGCCACCGACGAGGGCGGCAGATGATGCGGGTTGGCGGTCGACGAATAATATTGGAACGGCGCGTGGTGCGGCATGTAATCGTCATAGCGTTGGCCGTCGCTGCCTGCATGCTTTGCGCCGCAGATGGCCTTGCCGTCCGGGCCGACCGAGGTTGGACGGAAACCGCCTTGGAACCAGCCCCAGGTCACGCCCTTTGCATTGAGCAGGTCGCCGGCGTTTTTACCGTTCAGCGCAATCGGGGTCTTGCTGGTTGAACAGTCGTCGTATAGCGGCTGGTCATCACCGATGAGGGTGCCATTCATCACGGCTTTGGAGTACCGGCCGGGACCGTCGGAGCGCACGCCATGGGTCTGGCCGGATATCAGATTGATCGCACCCGTTGCGGAAGGGCCGTAGGTCGTGCTGTAGGAATTGTCGTTCATGGCAAAGTGCTGCGCGTAATTCCATATGGCCGTGACGGTGGCGCCGTCGTAGTAGCCCATCACGGCTTTTGGATCGCAGCCCTTATAGTGGTTGCCGGTTTCCTCGACAAAGCGATCCATCTTGCCAGCATGGTAGGCGCGTTGTTCGGGCGCGTAATTGTGAATCATGCTGCAAGTGTGCGATTGGGAACGATCCAGGCGCACCGGATTGGCGCGGTTCGGATTATGTTCAAGTAGCGCGGCGGTGAGGCCGTTGACGCGCGGCGTGTCCGGACGCGCGGTAAACGTCGCCGGCTCGCCGGGCTTGGCCATTACCTTCGGATAAGTGCCGAAATAATGGTCGAAGGAAATGTTTTCCTGGAACAGCACCACCAAGTGCTTGATCGGTGTTGCCTCGCTGGTTTCAGGCGCTGCACTTGCTGCATTTGCTGCACTTGCAGGCGAAGCCGTCGCAGCCATGGCCAGCGCCGCTGCTATGAGTGCGGCAGTCAGAGGTTTGAAACGGGCACATAGTTGCAAAGTCATTTTTTCCTCGGAGAAATTTATTGAAATGATGGCAAGCAAATAGTGACCGATAGTAAGTAGTGAAAATTAAGGCGCAGGAAAAAGATAGATTCAAGACAAATTCAAGACAAATTCAATACAAATTCATGGGAAGGTAAATATATGTAATAAAGAAGTCACATTTCTTCCTTATCTTTACAGGTCCATTTCATAAGCAACCATGCGCACGCAAACAGCTGTCTATGAAATCCTGATAATTATGTCGAGGAAAACAGATGCGCTTACTGCTGGTTGAAGATGATCCCATACTGGGTGATAGCATCCGCAAAGGGTTTTATGAATACGGTTTTGTTGTCGACTGGGTGCAGGATGGACTTGCTGCGGAAGCTGCTCTGGCTACCGAATCCTATTCAGCGCTCCTGCTCGATCTGGGATTGCCGCGCAAATCGGGACTAGATGTTTTAAAGCAACTCAGAGCGGACAAGAACAGCATGCCGGTCATCATTTTGTCTGCCCGCGACGAAGTCGTTAACCGGATTGAAGGCCTGGATGCCGGCGCGGACGATTATCTGGATAAGCCGTTCGATCTGGACGAACTGGCGGCGCGTATCCGCGCATTGCATAGACGCAGTAATGGACGGACAAGTTCAGTATTGCGGCATGGCGGCATCACGTTCGATCCATCCACGATGGCCGTTCTCTACCATGGGAAAAATACGATCCTGGGCTCGCGGGAGCTGGCGCTCCTGACGGCGCTGATCGAAAATCCCGGCGCCGTTTTGTCGCGCACGCAATTGATGGACAGAATATACGGCTGGGGCGACGAGGTTGAGAGCAATACCATTGAGGTGCATATCCATATGCTCCGTAAGAAATTCTCGCCAGGGATTATCCGGAACATACGTGGCATAGGCTATATGCTGGCTGATGAAGCAGGCTGATGAATAGATATCGTTTTTCGATCAAGGGCCGTTTGCAGCTCTGGTTGCTCTCTGCACTGATTATCCTGAGTACGCTCTTCATTCTGATTAGTTATGGCGTCGATCGAATCACCTTGAGAGACAAGTTGAACCAGCGGCTGGAGCGCATCGCCCTGGCCATACCGCCCAATCTGAAAAAAGCGGATGTGCGGCAAATCAACGTCAAACTCTCGCTTGGACGGGACGATTTTATTTTACAAATATGGGATCGTGATGGCGCCCCTATCTATCAATCGAATGCCAGCATTGCGCTGCCGCGTTTCTCAAAAGCCGGCTTCAGCGTTGAGCAATGGCAGGACGAACGGTGGCGCTTATATATTCGACACACGGATGAAAATACGATCCAGATAGCGCAATCGCTCGACGCCAGAAAGGAAATTTCTGGCAGATATGCCTTGCATACCGTCATTCCGCTGCTTCTCTTTATTCCGGTAATGGCCTTTTTCATACCCCTGTGCGTGAATCGGGGACTTCAATCATTAACGCAGCTTTCCAGAGAACTTGAATCCCGCAATTCAACTACATTGGGCGCGCTTCCATCGCATGATCAGCCTTCCGAGCTTGCGCCGCTCACGCGCGCGCTCGATACGCTTTTTCAACGTCTGTCCAACGCACTGGACATTCAGAAAAAATTTATTGCCGACGCTTCCCATGAGTTGCGCACCCCGTTGACCACCCTGCAAATTCAAACGCAGTTAGTTGAGCAATCGTTGGGAACAGAACTGCAATACACGGCACTGGCCGATCTGAAATCCAGTATCAAACGCACCAGCCATCTGGTTGATCAGCTTTTGATGACCTCTCGCCTGGAATCCGGCAGCGCTAACGATCCACGCCAATTGTTGCACCTGGATCAGCTGGCACTGGATGTGACGATCGCATCATTGCCTTTCGCAAATTCCCGAAAAATCGACCTGGGAATGGAGCGCATGGAGTCAGGATCGATCAGCGGGAGCGAGTACCAGATAAAGCTTTTAATACGGAACCTGATCGACAATGCGCTCCGTTACACGCCATCCTCCGGCCGGGTGGATGTCAAGATTGTGAGCGATGCGGATCACATGCATTTGATTGTCGAAGACAGCGGCCCGGGAATTTCTCCCGACGACAGGGATCGTGTATTTGATCGCTTTTATCGGTGTCTTGGGCATGAAACGCCAGGCAGCGGCCTGGGATTGGCGATCGTTAAACAGGTCGCGGTGCAGCACGAGGCGGGAATTTTTTTGGACGTCAGTGAGCGTTTGAGCGGGCTGAAGGTTAGTGTCAGCTTTAAGCGGATGGCGTGAGGCTGGCCTTAAATCCATCATGCGTTCACCGCTCCCGACAAACGCTTGAGCAACAAAAGATGAAATCAGATTTCCAGCGGTGGCGTGCCCTCCTTGAATAGCTGCCCCAACTGGCTCCGTAATTCCGGTGTGTCTTTATGTTGATGGATGCTTACCGCATGCTGGACTGCCGCCTCCAGCAATTCCTTATCGCTGTCCGCGGAGATCGCCACTGAACAGTTCATCTCGCTGGGATATTCACGACAGTCGATGTATTTGCGTGACATTTTTAGCTCCTTAGTAGTTGCAATCAGACAACCGCAGCGAACTACACAACTGATTGCCGCTGACGGCACTTATGGTGCAAATTCCCCCAGTAGGCGCTGTAGGTTTTTCTGTTTGTACCAGCGCTTGCAACGGAGGTTCGCTGCCATATTGATTACCTCCTGTTATCGACCCCTGATGAAGGTCTTATTTGATTCGGCAGGATTGGAAATGTTCCATGGTGCTATTCCTGACTGAAATCAGATTTTAGACTGCGATTCGATCACGATCCATTGCGGCACGTTGCACTTTCGGTGCACCTGCCTTCCGCGCCAACCACAAATCGTAAGCAGCTTGCTGCGCTATCCAAGCATCAGCGCGACCGCCATTCTCTACACCTAGCCATCCTTCAAGCCGCAGCGCCATCACAGGAGAGATAGCAGCGTGGCCATTGAGTACCCGCGACAATGCTGCACGAGTGACATTTAATTGCGTCGCGGCCTGCGTGATACTTAGTCCCAACGCCGGCAAAACATCCTCACGTAATGTTTCTCCGGGATGCGGCGGGTTATACATTCTGCTCATATTCATTACTCCTAGTGATAGTCTTGATAATCAACCAAGATGGCATCTTCGCCTTCAAATTTGAAGGTTAAACGCCAATTACCATTAACTGTTGCTGAATAGTGCCCCTCTAAATCACCGCAAGCAATATGATTTGAAATGGAAATCGCCTCGCATGCTGGTTGTCGACGGTGGCATGACCCAGGTTTGAAATCAGCCGTTGAACGTCTTTAAACAAAAAACCCGCATTCTCATAGGGAAGAGTGCGGGTTCTTAATCATCTTTGGACTTCTTAAAACATGCTGCGCAGCGCTCTCACAAGCGTAAATCAGACGCCACTGAACCAGTTGTAGCCCTGGTCTTCCCAGTAGCCGCCCGGGTTCTCATTGGTAACGTACATCGCGACGATGTGCTTGGGGTTTTTGAATCCGAGCTTGGTCGGCACCCGTACCTTGAGCGGGAAACCGTAGGATGTCGGCAGCGGCTGCTTGCGGAAGTCCAGCGCCAGAATTGTCTGCGGGTGCAGCGCCGTCGGCATGTCCAGGCTGGAATAATAGCGGTCTGCACACTTGAAGCCGACGTACTTGGCGGACGTGTCGGCGCCGATAGCCTGCAGAAATGTCTTCAGGGGGACGCCCGACCACTGGCCGATGGCGCTCCAGCCTTCGATGCAGATGTGTCTTGTGATCTGCCCGGCTTGGGGCAATGCACGCAAGCGCTCCAGCGTCCAGGGCTGCTTGTCGCGCACCAGGCCCGAAATCTCCAGGCGCCAATCGGCAGCGTCGATGTCCGGCGCATCGACTTCGTCATAGAAGGCATTGAAGGGAAACGGATCGGTGATCTGGCTCGCCGCATAGGTTGGCGCGAGCTTGTCGCCGCGAAACAGCAAGGCTTGCACCCGGTCGTTCCAGCGCGACATTGTCCACAGGACCTTGTCCACTTGGTCGTTGTCCTGGAGGTTGCAGCCGGCCAGCATCGACAGGGCGCCCAGCGACAGCGACGAACGCAGCAATAGCCGCCGTTCGACATTCACCAGTGCCGTGCGGTGGTCTGCCAGGCGGATCTTCTCAGGCTTGCGGGAGGGTTTTTCGTCTTGCTGGCTCATGTTGCACTCTCTTTCGCACGTCCCCGGCCGGTGACCATGGGAAGCAAGGTTTTCGGGACGATGGCCACCAGCAGCAGATGCACGACGACAAACCCGGCGATGCCCGCCATGGCGGCGAAATGCACCTTGCGCGCGAAATCAAAACCACCGAACAGATCGCTCAACACTTCCAACTGCACCGGCTTCCAGAGCGAAAGCCCCGACAGCACCACGAGCACGCCCAGCGCGATCACGGCCCAATACAATAATTTCTGCACCGCGTTATAGATGCCCGACTGATGCGGCAGCCGCAAGCGCAGGGCCTGGTACGCGTCGGAGACTACGTCGCGTGCGCGCAGCGGCAGGAAATGTCGACGGAAGTGGCCGCTGATCACGCCGTAGACCAGATAGAACAAGCCATTGGCCACTAACAGCCACATCGCCGCGAAGTGCCACGCAATGGCGCCGCCCAGCCACCCGCCCAAAGTCGCCCAGGCCGGGAATGAGAAACCGAAGATCGGCGAGGCATTGTAGATGCCCCAGCCGCTCATCAGCATGCAGACGATGGCAAACGCATTGAACCAGTGCGCAATACGAATGGCCAGCGGGTGGAGAAGGATTTTCTTGGGCATGGGGCGTTGCTTTTTCTTTACTTCTTACATGGGAGGTGTAACGCCGTTCTTGCCCACATTGACCGACTGGGCGGTCATGCTGCCATCCGGATTCTTGCTGGCGCGCAGTACGACCTTGGCGCCGGCGACCAGCATGGAGCGGTCACCCGCTTCGATGTTGACGATAGGCACATCTTCAGGCACCAGGATCTTCTTTTCGCCGCCTTTGTAATTGACAGTGAGCGTGCGGCCGTTGCTGACCACGACATCACCGACGCTGCCGTTGGTCATGGTGCTGTTAGGCGTCAAGTCGAAAGGGCGGTGGCCGTCGCCGGTGCCTGCCATTGCAGGAGGGAAAACATGCACCTCGAGCGCCTTCTGCGAACCGTCCGGTTGCGGAATGGCGGCCGCGCCGATATAGCTGCCGGGCTTGATATCCTCGATCTTGGCGAGGGAGATCGCCGCTACCCGGGTGTTCTTATCGAGCATAACGGTCTGGTCGGCGCCATGGTTGGGCTTGACGACCAGGTTTTCGCCGGTCACCGAGACGATGGCCCCACGTATTCCTATTGAGGGGGGCGTCTGTGCGAAGGCAGCGGAGCCGATAAGGCCGCTGGCGAGAATGGCCGATGCTGCCGTGCGACGAAGAAGAAGCTGGACGGATGCGTTCATGGGATCGAGACCGGGAAGTTGGAAAATGACCATTCTAGGCGCGGGATGGGTCATTTGAATGACATTTAAATGACAAAAATGTCATTTAAGGCAGGCGTTGCGGTGGGTAAAATCGAGCAATATATGTCCTGACGATCCCAGTCATCGCGCGCTCTACTGAACATCTGCTTTGGAACCAATGCCGGGGCCGGCCTCTAGCAGCATCGAGAGTACACTCGAATAGTAGAAGAGGAGACGATCATGAGTGAACTACGGTATCCAAACGAAAGCACCGAGTATCGTGATGCGCGTGACGCATTGCTCAAGGACGAACAAGAACTTGTCGATAAAGTAAAGTCTGTAGCAGAAAGACGCCGCAATCTCCCTCCCGGCGGGCAGTTGAAAGAGGACTACGTTTTCCAGTGGGCCAACGATGGGAAAGTAGGAAAGCGTGTGAAATTCTCCGAGTTGTTTGGGGACAAAAATACCCTGCTGCTTTATTCATTTATGTACGGTCCGAACTGGGACAATCCCTGTCCGTCCTGTACCTCGCTGGTCGATGGGTTTGATCGCAGCTGGTATCAGGTCACGCAAGATGCCGCGTTTGTCGCAATTGCCAAAGCCCCGGCCGATCGAATCAATGCGTGGGCCAAACAACGTGGATGGTCGCAGATGGCGCTGGTTTCCGGAGCGGATTCTCCCTATCAAGCGGACTACAAATGCCAGGGAGATTCTGATGATATGCAATGGCCGGTGATGCATGTATTCAAAAAGCAGCATGGAAAGATTTCTCATTTCTGGGGCACTGAAGTGTCGGCCAATCATGTAGACACGGTATGGCCGTATTGGAATCTCATGGACTTTACGCCAGAGGGGCGGCCAGACATTCTGACGCCGCCACAAAATTTCAGGTCCGAATTCCTGGAAAAAAACTATCTGAATAAGGAGTAGTGCCGGCGATCCATAAACAATAGTGAGCGTTTTGATCACGGTTCACAAATTGCTGCGCAGATCACCGGCGCGCGGCCGCCCATAGTCTGCCGAGCATGGGCGGCGGCACAGACGCTCAATTGAAATACAGCGGATTGGGCGCGACATAGACGTGCACGTCATTGACCTGTGTGTCGGCCGGCGCGATCTTGGCAAGAGCGAACTTGGTATTGTTGCCGAAGGTGTTTACATTCCATGCGAAGGTTTTGCCGTTGACGTCAAATTGCACCGTCTCGCCATCGGTGACGTTGACCGATTTTGTCTGAGGGGAAATTGTGATCTGGCGGGTATAAGTGTCGGCAGCAGCGCTGCTTCCATAGTCGGCAGCAGTGCCGGTCAGGCCCACTGCGTAAGCGCTGGAAGCGAGCATGGCGGACGAAACGGCTGCGAAGGCCAGGAGAGTGGTGACGCGTTTGATTTTCAACATGATTTTTTCCATAAAAGTAAGGTTGTGGATAACGTAGATCGACGTGTGGTGCGTCGATGAAGGGCAGTATAGAAATCCGGCGGTGACGAAAATGTGACTCAGTCATTACATTCTCATTACAAGCGCGGGATTGTCGAAAAGCATCGGCCGGCCGTCACCGCAGTCATTACAGCTTTGTCATAACTGTGTCAGCGCTTTGTCAGAATTTGTCTGGGCTACTGGGCTAAGATGGCATCTTGAAAATAACGACTGCACTGGAAAGACAAGGGTACCGAAGTGAGAATTCTTGTAATTGAAGACGAGCCCAAGGCCGGCGAGTATATGCGCGATGGATTGACCGAATCCGGCTATGTGGTCGATTTGGCGAGCAACGGAAAAGACGGTTTGCATATGGCGCAGGAAATGCGCTATGACCTGATTCTGCTCGATGTGATGATGCCTGAAATGGACGGCTGGGAAGTAATGCGGAAACTGGATAAGCAAGCCAACACGCCGGTACTGTTCCTGACTGCGCGCGGCACGCTCGAAGATCGCCTCAAAGGGCTGGAACTGGGCGCAGACGACTATCTGGTCAAGCCATTCTCGTTCGCGGAATTGCTGGCGCGCATCCGGGTGGTGCTGCGTCGCGGCAATCAGGTGCGGCAGGAAGACGTGCTGGAAATCGCCGATTTACAGATCGACGTGCCCAAACGCCGTGTCGTGCGCGCCGGCACGCGCGTTAGTTTGACCAACAAGGAATTCAACCTGCTGCACTTTTTTGTGCTTCACAAGGGACAGGTATTGTCCCGTTCGCTGATCGCATCGCGGGTATGGGATATGAATTTCGATAGCGACACCAATGTTGTGGATGTGGCCGTTCGGCGCCTGCGCCAGAAGATAGACGAACCTTTCGCCGTGCGGCTGATCCACACTGTGCACGGTGTCGGCTATCGCTGCGAAGTCGAGACATGAAACGCCATTCCTTGATTACACGTCTCGCGCTGCTGTTTGCCTTGCTGTCATTTACCGTCCTGGCCACGGTCGGCTACGCCTTGTATCGCGGACTGGAAGCGCAACTGATATTGCGTGACGATGGCGCACTGATTACCCGCGTCGACCAGATACGTACCCTGCTGCGGGACGTGGATGTGCTGGATCTGATACATCAAAAACCGCAATTGTTCGCCAATATGCTGGGTAACCAGGAGGCTTTGCTGGTACTGAAATTCCCCGGGCAGGCACCGCTGATCGAAGTCAACCCCGGGCACACGACGGTGCCGGAAGTCGCGCCCGTCGCGGCCAATGCTGCACTGTCGCTGGCTGCCGTTCACCACTCGCAGCAAAAGGACGGGACGCCGTTTATCGTTGTTTCTGCCGCAGCCGTCACTTCGGATCCGCCGCACGAGTTGCAAATTATCACCGGGCGCCTGTTGACCGAGCGGACCCGTATGCTGCAGGCCTATCGCAATCGTATCCTGCTGGTGGCGTCGGGGGCCGCACTTCTGAGTGCACTGCTGGCGTACTGGCTTACGCGCCATGGGCTGCTGCCATTGCGCCGATTGGCGACGCAAACCGCATCGATTGATATCCGCAATCTTTCCATTCGTATCGACAACATGCATGCGCCACGCGAACTCCTTCCGCAGATCGACGCGTTCAACGGGATGCTGGATCGCCTGGAAATGAGTTTTACGCAACTGAGCCAGGTGTCGGCCGACATGGCGCATGATCTGCGCACGCCGATAGGCAACATGCTCGGACAAACCGAGGTCGCCCTTGGTCAGCGACGTAACATCGAATATTACGAAAAGCTGCTGGGATCGAACTTCGAGGAATTACAGCGTCTCTCCAAGATGACCGATAACATGCTGTTCTTGGCGCGTGCCGAACATGCCAACCATGCCATTGAACGCAAGGCGCTCGATGTCGCCGATGAGTTGCAGCGCATCGGTGAATATTTCGAAGGACCGGCCGAGGAGCGCGATATCCGGCTGCTTCTCCGCGGCAGTGGCGTGATTTGGGCCGATCCAACATTGTTGCGCAGGGCGCTGGCGAATTTACTTGCCAATGCAGTCCGTTATGCGGACCCGGGAACGGAGATAGTCTTGACGACAGAGCAGAATGAATCCGGCACGACCATGACCGTCGAGAACACCGGACCCACGATCGAAGAGCATCACCTGAGACGTTTGTTCGACCGATTCTACCGGGCCGATGCGTCGCGCAGAGGATCGTCCGACGCAAGCGGCCTCGGCTTATCGATAGTGCGCAGCATCATGTCGCTCCATCAGGGAACGTGGCATGCCGCCAGCAGCAATCGAACCACGCGTTTCACCATTTTTTTTCCAGGCAAAACCAATATCTGAACAGCGCATGCAAGTAACATGGCGCAAAATATAATTTGCGCCATGTTAGTGGCGCGAATTGATGTTTTATCTGGCGCGAAACGCTAAATCGGGCCGCATGGTGCGCCCTGCAAGTACAATGCTCCGACATCACCGTGTGCGCATAGCACCGCATTATTAGGAATATCGTGAGCAAAAATCAAGATGCATCAATAACGGCGACGCCCAGTTTTCTGCTGTACTTGCAGTTAACTTCTGTGTCAGTCATTTGGGGCGGGACTTTCGTGGCAGGGCGATTTCTTTCGGGAGGGGTTCCCCCCTTATTAGCTGCGAGTATTCGTTTTCTTATTGCCAGCCTTGTATTAATTATTTTTCTGGTTGTAACGCGAACGCCATTTATCAAGCCGAATTCCAAGCAGCTTCTGCAACTGGCATTTTTGGGCTTCTTTGGGATTTTCCTTTACAACATATGTTTTTTTTACGGCCTGCACTACGTCAATGCATCGCGAGCCTCGTTAATAGTGGCGTTAAATCCGGCGGTGATTGCGCTGGCATCCTACATGCTGTTCCAGGAAAAATTATCCGCACCTAAGGTGCTCGGAATATTGTTCTGCCTGTTTGGTGCAGGTTTAGTCATTGTCAGCAAAAATACCGATGTTTTCAAAAGCAGTAATTTTGCCTGGCTGGGTGATCTATTGATACTTGGCTGCGTGATGAGTTGGGTGATATTTAGTGTTTTTTCGAAGACCTTATCAAATGCTATCGGCCCTCTGCATACCGTGACCTACGCTATATTGCTAGGCACCATAATGCTTTGCAGTGCAACGTTTGCATCAGGGGAGGTGAACACTTCTTCACTCTCCGCAATTTCGCTGCCGCAGCTACTCAGCCTTCTGTATCTTGGTGTGCTTGGGTCTGCGCTTGCCTATATCTTGTACTACAACGGCATTCAAAAAATCGGTGCGACCCGATCAGGTGTTTTTATCGCACTGAATCCAATGACGGCGGTATTGCTGGGCGCGCTTATTTTGGGAGAGCGTCTGACGTTTTCGATGTATGTTGGCGGTGTTTTCGCTGTGTTGGGAATATATCTGTGCAATAGGAACAAGCCATTAAAATTCAGCAAAGCGCCCAGTTTCCAATCTGAATCAGCATAAGCCCACGACTTGCCCAATCAGGGCAAGTTTGATCGGTTGTCTCAGTGCTGCTCTGTCTCCTGCATGAAGGCACCCAGTTGCTGGGCGTAGAACGTCGCGTTGGAGACTGTTCCGTGTCCCCGGGTTTCGGCGCTGGCTGGAATCAACAGCAAGCGGGCGCGCTTCAATTTTTTGAGCGACGTCTGCAGCGTGCCGGTCTCCGGCGGGTTGCGCTCGTCATCCGCGGAGTTGATGGCCATCAAAGGCGCGCGAATGCGATTCAGGCCCGGCTCGGCATTATAGTCAGCCGCCGAAGCCCATTGATAAATGAAATCGTTGGCATCGCCCTTTGGCGTGGCCAGCATGTCATCGACCATCTTGTCCGCTTTCGCATGTGTCGAAGCCAACGCCTGGTAAGCGAGTGTGCCGCCGCTGGTCGCGATCGCGAACATCGTGGCGGCGAGGCGCAACGACGGTGGCTGTACCGAATAGTTGCCATGGTCCCAGGCCGGATCCTGCTTGATCGACTCGACGAGCATGCGGCGCATCATCCAGTTGCGTGAGGACATCTCGGTAGGCTGGGCCGCCATCGGCACGAGCGCATCCATCATGTCCGGATATTGTTCGCCCCAAATCCAGGTCTGCATTCCCCCCATGGAGTTGCCGATGACGAGGCGAAGATGATGAATGCCGAGTCCTTCGGTGAGCATGCGATATTGTGCGGACACCAGATCGTTGTAGTCGTATTGAGGAAAGTTCGCGCGCAGACCATCGGATGGCTTGGTGGACTTTCCGAGACCGATTCCGTCGGGCAGGATGATGAAATACTTCGTCGCATCGAGCGGTTGACCCGGTCCGAACAGATTGCCTGCAAAGCCCGGCTTCAACATCTCCGCGGCGGTACCGTTCGTGCCGTGCAGCACGAGAATCGCCGGCTTCGTGGGATCGCCAACGGTCACATAGTGAAGGCGAAAATTGTTCAGCGTTTCGCCTGTATGGAATGTGAAGCTTGGTGCAATCCAGTCGCCTTCACGCGGTGTGGGATAATTTTGCGCCGAAGCGAGGGAGGGGAGTAATGCCACGAGAACGGAAAAACAGGCGCTGCGTAATGCACTCGAAATTTTCATGAATGGAATCCTCGAATTAGACTTGAACTTCGGAACGGAGGCACGATTTTACAGAACAATGTCATCGACTGCTTTGACGAACATAACGAGAGAGAATTAATGGAAGAAGAATACGAAGTGCCAAGCCCTCATGAACATGCGGTTGAAGAGGCTGCTGAGAAGAAGCGCGATGGATTGGCCCAAAGAGTCGCTCTCATGACTGCCATTTTGTCGACTATAGGCGCGTTGATTAGCTATCAAAGTGGCGCGGCCCAAAATGAAGCCATGTTTTTAAAAAATCAGAGCATTCTCAAACAGGCTGAGGCCAGTGATCAATGGGCTTTTTACGAGTCAAAGTCGACAAAAAGTCACCTTGACGACGTCGCGGCCAGCCTGACCGACAAGCCTGAGATGAAATCGCGCTTCTTGACTGATCGGGATAAGCAGGAGCGACAGAAGATGGAAATAAAAATGGAAGCGGAGAAGCTTCAGGCTGAATCTCGCAAGCTTGGTGAAGAATCCGAGGCGACATTGAAACCGCACGAGCGGATGGCGCTGGGAATGACTTTCATCCAAATCGCGGTTGCGCTGGCAGCGATTACGGTGTTGACCAGAAGGCGCTGGTTGATTTGGGGATCGCTGACTTCGGCCGGTATAGGACTCGTCTGCTCGGCCATCGCTTTTTTTTAAGAAAATCGATTAAGCCCAAGGGACGTCATGGCCTTGGGGATTTCCCCCGACGACAGGGAGCGTTTATTCGATCGCTCTACCGTTGTCTTGGACATGAAACGCCAGGCAACGGCGGATGGCGTAAGGTGCGGCTCAAAGCGGGATACGCGTATCAAAACGGGCTCTTCCCAACCGAAGCCCGGTACCCCCCAATATTCGCGCCCCTCGCCAAAATATGCGAACCCGCTTTACGCAGTCACGCCTTTTCTATCCGATGCCGCCAAAGGTACATCAACAGCGGCGCCATTTGCCGCCAAGCGTTTGCGCATCGGGGACAAGATCAACTTTGCAGAAAGACCGGCAACAATTGTGATGATGGCCGCGACTACAAATACACGGCTCCAGTTGCCACCTGTAGCCAATACCGATGCCAGCGGGACCAGCAACGCAGCCGTACCTTTGGCCGTATAGAGCGTGCCGGCGTTGCCTGCCGCAAACTTGCTACCGAACATGTCCGCGCAAATCGCTGGGAAAATCGAGAAAATTTCGCCCCAGCACAGGAAAACCAGCGCTGCAAAAATCATAAACGCATATGGATCATGGCCGAATTTCATCAAGCCTAACAACGCCAGGCCCTCGCCTACGAATACGATGGCCATGGTGTTTTCACGACCGATTTTGTCAGAGACAAAACCGCACAGAGGACGTGTAAAACCATTTGCCACGTTATCGATCGACAGGGCCATCGTCAACAATGGCAGAGTTGCGCCAAACAACGTGATTGGTAATGAAGCGATACCGAAATCATTGGCGATCGGCCCAAGTTGTGCCGTTGCCATCAAACCACCAGAAGCCACCAGAACGAACATGGTGTAGAGCACCCAAAAAACAGGTGTTTTAAGCATTTGCTTGGTGCTGTAATCGACCTTGCTCGCCGAGTTTGCTTTTGTCATTGCAACCTTTGTTGCAACAGGCTTCACCAACAACATCGCCAGGATGAAAATGCCTACGCCTTGGATAATGCCGTATGTGAAGAATGCATGTTGATAACCGGCATCCTTGATCATGTTCGCAATGGGAATGATGGTGATTGCTGCGCCCGCACCAAAACCCGCTGCGGTCAAACCGGCGGCGAGGCCGCGACGGTCCGGGAACCATTTCAATGCATTACCCACGCAAGTACCATAAACACAGCCCGCGCCGATACCTGAAATAACCGCTGCGAGATACAGCACTGGGAGCGATGACGCGTAACTGTTCAGAATCCACCCCAGGCCTGCACAAATGGCACCGCCCGCGACAACCGGCCTTGGACCGAATTTATCGACCAGCCATCCTTCAATCGGCACCAGCCAGGTTTCAGTCACGATGAAAATCGAAAAGGCGAGTTGAATCGCCGGTTTACCCCAGTGATGTGCATCATTCATCGGCGTCACAAACAAGGTCCACCCATATTGAAGATTTGCCACCAGTCCCATGCAGAGAATACCGATGAAGAGTTGCATCCAGCGACTTTTATAACCAGTTGCGCTTTGATTGTGCGCGCTTATTTGACTGCTATTCATTATCTACTTCCTCTCAAGATGTCATTCAACGTTGAAACGATCGAGGCAAACCCAGTGAGCATGCCGATCTGTTTCCGATGTAATTTTTGATTACCGGCATTCGAATCGAAGAACGCAACATTTACCAGACGCGGTCAAAGCCATCCAGGGCTTTTAAAACGCCGTGATCGGTTTTTTTATGATGACGTTGGCCTACAAGGTTAATTAATGGGTGCAGCAAGTCGCGCACCATTACGCCGGATACTCAAGCCCGCTGGGGGGCAGAAGTGGATCGTT
>JAQGNR010000006.1 GCA_028291765.1 Herbaspirillum sp. | reverse complement strand
CCGGCGGCCTGCGGCCACCTCCTCCTTTACCTCACTGCGCACAACATACCGCCACAGCCCCATCCGGCCACACCCGCCTGACGGCGCCTTAACTGAACGGCATTACCGCTTCGCCCAGTTCCCTGCAAATTCGCCGCACTTGCGCCTCGCCTGCCGCCGCACCGCAGGGTACGCCGAGCAGGCGCGCCGATATGGCCTCGGCATTTCCAGTCGCAGTCTGGGATGGGAACGGGACCGTATAACCGAGCCGTGTGCCGATGCGTTTTTCATCCAGGAATTTGCGGCAAGCCGGCATGTCCACTCCCGCCGGAAGCAACAGCATGATCCTGGAAAGATATCTTCCCGGCGCATATTGCGGAAATGCTATGCCTGGCCAATCCTGCAGTTCCCGATGATAAATTTCAGTCGCACGGTTTTTGGCTGCCTGGATTTGTTCCAATCGCGTCAGTTGGATCAGCGCAATGCTTGCTTCGAGATTGCTGATGCGCGCACCGGCGCCTGGCGTGGAAACCGGCAAGCGCAGGCCGAGCAGATCGCGAATGCGCTCAAGCCGATCGCCCGACTGCCCGGTATGCGCCGCCCAAATATAATTCCAGAGAAAATCGAGCAACATCCAGATTCTTCCCGAAGGCGCCGGCAGATTTTCACAGGCGGTTTTTATTTCGGTGTCCAATCCGGGATTGTTCACGAGCAGCATTCCACCGGAGCCGCGAATGCCGGTGACAACTGTTTTCGACTGGGCGAAGCTGATCAGTCCCACGTCGCCAAACATCCCGAGGATGCGGCCATCCTGTTGTATTCCCACGACCTGCGCGGCATCGTCGATCAGAAACACGCCTGCGCTGCTGCACAAGCTTTCGATTTCTCCGATACGGGCGGGACAGCCGAACATGTGCGGGGCGATCACCGCCAGCGTCTGCTCGGTCAGCGCTTGCGCCACCGTTGCCGGCGTCAGGTTCAGGTCGCCGCCGATGTCAACAGGCACCGGATTGAGGCCTGCCGCCGCGATGGTTTGCACCACGCTGGGACAAATATAAGCGGGGAGCAATACGTCCATTTTGGCCGGCATTCTGCGGCGGAACACGGCCAGCGCGAGTTGCAGGCCTGTATGCGCGTAGTTCACGGGATATGCGGTGCTGGGAAAGTAGCGTTCGGCAAAACGTTCGGCCAGTTGCCCGCCGTGTTTTCCATCGATTACGTGTCCGCTCAGAAGGCAACGCAGGGCTGCGATGTACTCCGCGCTCGACCAATCCGCGTAGGTGATATGTTGCCGCTTCAATTCGAGCGCCTTAAGCGTGACGCCAATCTTTGCAGCATGAAATCGATCCACGGCACGGGGTCGTTCCAGCGCAGGTAGGCGTCACATACTTTTTGGGAAGCGGAGCGTTCGTCGACCTTGCCTTGGCCTTCTTCGAAAGACCATCGGTCTGCTTGCGGATCGCGCCAAATTCTGCTGATCGGCACCGATTTGCGGGGCAGGGCCGGCAACCGTGTTTCGTAGCGGTACGCCGCCAGCGGGATATTGACGCCGTTCAGCGTCGCAACTTCTTCCTGGAAGTCGGTCCTGGCAACGGTCGGTTCAATCATATAAAACTGGCCGTCGCGAATGTCGCGCTTGTATTCCATGCTCCCCATGCCGGTAAAACCGACATCGCGAAAAAAAACGCGCGTGATTTCGGTGAGCTGCGCCTGGAATTCCCATGCCGCAGTACAACTGGCGGTGCCGCCGATGCGCGGCGGCCATGAACGGATTTTACGGCCTACAAACGAACTGGCGATTTCGTTGTCCATACCGATGTATTGAAGACAAAAATAAATCTCGGAATCGTCGCCTTCTATCCATTGCTGTACCACCATGTCCGACAAAACCGGCTGGATTTGCGCGAAGAGTGCGGCGACTTCCGAAGGCGATGCAACCTTGTATGCTTTCTGAAAACGCGCACCGTATGCATAGTCTTTTTTGCCCGGCTTGAAAACGCAGGGGAAGCGGAGTCCGTCGAGCAATGCCAGATCTTCGGTTTTTTGGATGCGCACGGTTTTGGGTACGGGAGCGTTGCATGCCTCAGCCAATTCGCTGAAGCCTTGTTTGTGCATAAGTTGCATCAAACGCTCTTGCTCCGGCAGACGGATCGAATAGGCGTCCGCAAGCCGATCGCGTTGCGCCGAAACCGCATTGACACCTTTTTCCTCGGTCAGGAATAGCACCGCCGGAGCGGAAAAATTCTTTGCCAGATCAAGCAGGCTGTCGACCAGGCTGTCGCCTTCCAAAGAGGGAAAAACTTTTTTTTGCCCATGGCGGGACCGCATGGCGGGCGACATGGCATCGGTATCGGCCACGATCAACGGTATCCCCCGGCCGCCCAGACTGCGCACGATACCGAGCGCATTCAGACCGCCGCCGACGATCACGGCGGGAATTCCCGGTTTCCTGTTCATACTTTCATGTCCCTTCCGGATTGGGTTTTCCGAGTGAAAGGCCAACGGTCGAATCGCGTTTCCGAGATGCCGAGATCGATCATGATTTGGCGGATTTCCTGCATGGCATGCTGATCGATGTAGACAATCCACGCCAGGTAGGCGAGCCCGCCGGCGGCGATTTCCAGAATAAGGATGGCAGGCACGGGCAAGCCGATATAGTAGAGCGCCTGACGTATCAGCAGCACCACGGCGCCCATGGCTGCGGCGCCGCACAACACAGGCCAGAGGCTCCGGTAATAGTCGCGTATCGACATGCCGATGAGGCGGCAAACGTCGCGTAACAGCTTGATCGAAAGCAAGGGATAAACCAGCACCCATGCAATCGAAACGCCGCGCAGGCCATCCAGCCACGCACCGGCTGCAAATGCAGCCGACATGACTACTGCGCAGATTGCGGTGTACACAGCCAGTTTCTTGACGTTGCCGATACTGGTCAATACTTGCGACAGCAGCGGATCCACGGATTTGATCAGGCCCATGATGCAGAGCGCGGTGAAGGGAATCAGGCAGTCGATCCATTTCGGTCCCAGAATCACCACGATCAGTTCGCGCGAGCAGGCAATCATGCCCAGCAGCGCCGGATAAGTGACATACGCGATGCAGCGCGTGAGCTTGAGAACCACCGATGACAAGCGAGGCAGGTCGTTTTGGAGTTTCGAGAACAGCGGCGAGGCGACATTGATGACAAGCGTGGTGATCTGGCTGTTGGGCAGTGTGGCGAGAGAAAACGCCATGCCGTAGATCCCCAGAGGGGCGGGCCCCAGCAGCTTGCCGACGATCGCCCGGTCCGCGTTACTGTACAAGAACCAGAACACGCGGGTGGTTGTGACGTGCATGCCGTAGATGGCTAAATCGACGGCTTCGCGAATGCCGTAGCGTCCCCTGGGTCGCCACGGCGAGAGCACGAAAAAACCGATCCCGCTGACGGCGGCGCTGAGCAGCGAACCCCATACCAGCGACCACACGCCGTAGCCGGCTACGGCCAGCGCTATGCTGGCAACGCTTTGGATGAAAATGGCGAGAATGGTGATGCCTGCAATTGCCTTGAACTGCATTTCCTTGCGCAGGAACGCCTCCGGGATCGCGCCGAAAGCACCGATGACGAAGCCGAGTGCGAGCGTAGAGATCATCGCCTGCAATTGCGGATGCCCGAAAAAAATCGCAATGAAATAGCTCGCCAGGACGGCCCCCAAAAACAGCACCACGCTGGAGGCCACAGCGATGGCGAAACAACCGTTGACTTCGGACGAGGTGAGATCGGTCTTTTGCACAATGGCTGCACCCATGCCGATTTCGTTGAAGAAACCGACGAAGCCGATGAACATCATCGCAATTTCCATCAAGCCGTAATCGGCTGGGCTCAATAGACGCGCCAGCAGGAGCGTGGTGCCCAGCGAGATCAGTTTGCCAAGCGCGCCTCCAATGCCAAGGTGGCTTATGGCTCTGACCGTTTTCGAACGCAGATCGTTTTGCATGGCGTTATTCTCCCGAACCCGCGAGGCCTGCGGCCTGATCGAACAAGCGCGCCAGTTGTCTTGCGCGATGACTGCGCGAAGAGGCCGCAACCAATTCATCGGTCGCCGCGTGTGCCGTACCTGCCCGGATTTTCTGAATGAATCCGTCCAGGACCGGGAGGATGGCGTCGATTGACGTCATTTGCGCCATGTCCGGGAATCCGGCTGCCCTGAGTGCGCCGGCGGTTTCGCCGAGAGGGTCCAGCAAGGCCAGAATCGGTTTCCGGGCGCGGAAATATTCATAGATCTTTGCTGGAATCTGGGTGTTGAAGGGGCTGCCCTGGAACACCAGCAGACCGTCGGCCGAGAGCATTTCGCGCAAGGCATCCAGGTAGGGTAGCGGCGGCTCTATGAAGACCAGATCGTCGACTTCGCAGGTCTTGACGAGTTCCGTGAAGTAAGGGATCTCGCTGGGAGCGCGCAGGATGACGCGAAACGTTTCGGCGTTGATCCGGCCCTGTTTTTTCAATGCGCAAATCGCTTTGAGAAACATCGTGGGATCCCGTCCTTCGGCGTAGAGCACGCCACTATGGAGCAGGGTAATGCGCGTCTGAGCGCAAGGAGCACCAGGGGTGCCGGCAACGGGCAATCCGGCGCGGGATGCCTGTTCGAATGCTTGTTCAAATGCCTGTTCGAATGCCTGTTCGTCGTAGCCGTTTTCAATGACGAAAAATTTGTGATGAAGTGCGGCGGGGAAGCGGCTTTTATAAGCATTCAAAGCACCTTGGGTGGTAAAGGTTGCTTTGTCGCACTGGAGGATTGCCTTGCGCTCTATCCATGCATAGGTCTTGCGCTGCAGTTTGCTTTTTGGGAAGTCGCTTTGGAGCATTGGATCGCGGAAGTCGGCGATCCATGGCAAACCGGTCAGCCGTTGCAACACGAGGCCTATCAGGTGTGCCGTGGCAATCGGAAAGGTCGACCAGATGACGGCGGGGCGGTGCCGGCGAATCAGCGCCAGGCCGGCCGGAACCGCAAATAAGCACCAGCTTATCCAGCGGTCCGGCAGGGCCACGATTTCAGGGTAACGTCCGTATAAACCCAGGTGGCGCTTGGCATCCAGGGCGAACGGCCTGCTGACCACCAGATCGGCGGGGACGCTGGCAAGCTGCGAGGCGTTTTTTCGTTCATAAGCCAAGGGATTGGCCGACACAACGATCGGGGTCCATTCGAATTCGCCGAGATTTTTTGAAAAACTCAACGTGCGCTGGATTCCGCTGCTTTCCGATTGCGGCGGAAAGTGAAAAGCAATTAACAGTGCGCTATTTCTCATAATGCTGTATCGATATTTTGATGGACATGGTTTTATAAGCCCCTGTTTGCAAGCCAGTGCAACAGCCGCAGGCCAAACATAAACGGTGTTGCATCCCAGGGAAGGCTGCGCGGCATCTGATAGATGTCGTTGAACCGGCTGGCAGACCCCATCGCGGTTGTGAAAGCGGCGGTATAACCGGCTTGCTCGACCATGCGGACATGGCGTTCGTCGTAATCCACGCCTACCTTGCCGTTCGGATAGGCAAACAGGCGCAGCGATTTTCCGATAATGCGTTCCAGCACCTGTTTGTTTTCGAGGATTTCGCTGAGCGCGCTATCGTCATCGAGCTTGCTCAGGATAGGATGCGTGACGGTATGGCCGCCTATTTCCATTCCATTTTGGGAAAGGGACGCAATCATTTCCCTGTTGAGCATCAGATTCGGGGCGACCGCTTCCCCTGCCAGTTTTTCAAGCGTATCGATCACATTGGTGCGTTCAGAGGGCAGCAGGTACTTCGCATACTCATTCAATTTGGCGGCGATTTCCATCCGATTGCGCGCATCGACGATAGGATGCAAATCCAGGCCGACCTCCCGCAGGTCCAGCGGTCCGTTGGGCAGCAGCCGCACCGCTTCGATGATCCGGTCGTTCCACATGTTGCCTCCATCCATGTGCGCAGTGGTTGTAAAGACCGCCGCCGGCAGGCCGAATTGCTTCAGAATCGGCAGCGCAAGATCGTAGGTTGAACGGTAACCGTCATCGAAGGTAATACATACAGCACGTGGCGGAATGCGTTTTTGCCGAAGCATGTGGAGCGCTTCGTGCAGCGGAAGAACATTGAAGCAATCGGCCAGCAGTTTCATCTGCCAGCGGAAGGTATCGATGTCCATTTTCGACATCAAGGAAGAATCGTGCGCGTCGAGGATGCGATGATAAGTGAGGATGCACAGGCGGCCGTTGCCCCGCGCGGCCGCCGCAATCATGTTGCCGGAGAGGCGGATAAAGTGCGACATCGCACTGCTGGACATTGGATAGGTACTCACGTTGCTTTTAGCTCCGTTTTCCGATGATGCTGCGAAACAGGCTGAGCTGCCCGGCGGTAGTCTCGTCCCAACTGAAACGTTCCGCGTAGCGCCGTGTCGCCGATCGATCCGGATATTGCGCCCGTAAAGCATTGACTGCCGCGGCAACGCCGGCCGCAGTGCGTTCCTGCATCAGGATGCCCGCATCTGCTTGCGCCACCACCTCTGGCGTACCCCAGACGTTACTGGCGACCACCGGCGTGCCGCAGGCCATCGATT
>JAQGNR010000004.1 GCA_028291765.1 Herbaspirillum sp. | reverse complement strand
CCGCCGAGAGTGGGATCGACTCCGCACAATAGCAACGCGGTCTTCATGCTTGTTTGCCCGACGATGGCGCTGAAAGGATAATAGTTAGGATAAGCAATCATCAAACGACCTTATAGTTTAGTTCTTTAAATTTCCCGGATATTGAGAAAACTGCTTTGCCAGGATGATATCACCCGGAAAATTCCGACGCGGGAAATCATCGAATAAAAGCCGGCGCCCGCGTCGGAAAGTATGTCCGGCCTGATCGTAGACAAGTTGGTGCTCGCTCGAGGGATATTGGCTGGCGTCAGCAGAACTTTGATGGTGCTTTTTGATTAAGCACCTCGCGCAACACCGTAGACGTTATATTCGCTCCGAAACCATGGAGCCCATGTACGCAAACAGGCAAAAGAGCTATCGATTCATCTCCGCAAAACAACCGCAGGGAAGAACTATTAAAACACGAGGGGTTAGCCTGAAATGCAGATCAAAAAGCGCCGACATTCTTATGACGTGTCATTACCACGCATTAAAAAGCATCACGAATTTGATAGTTGATTTGATTAAAAAAGCGATACACTTTGACGTAAGCTATTGATGTTAATAAAAATCAATAACTTAGATGAGGATTCTGGCGGAAGCGGTGAGATTCGAACTCACGAACGGGTTACCCCGTCGCCAGTTTTCAAGACTGGTGCCTTCAACCGCTCGGCCACGCTTCCGTAAGGGGGGCATTATACCTAAAAGCGCCGGCTTGCGATGCTATCGGCCGCTCAAACTTTGAAGCGCTTCTCGATAACCAGCATATATTCGAAATCTTCAGCAGGAATCGCCGGCGAAAACAGCCAACCCTGCATTTCATTGCAACCGGATTCCTTCAGGAAGGCCAGTTGCTCACGGTTTTCCACACCTTCAGCAATGACTTTGTGCTTGAGCTGATTACCGATGCTGATGATCGCGCTGGCAATTGCGCAGTCGTTGGAGTCGTCCGGAATGCCGACCGTAAAAGCGCGGTCGATTTTCAATGTGTTGATCGGGAAGCGCTTCAGATACGACAGACTCGAATAGCCGGTGCCGAAATCGTCCAGCGATATGGTCACGCCAAGCTGGCCGATTTTTTCCATGATGGCGATCAGCTGGTCGGTGCTGTGCATCAGCATGCCTTCGGTGATTTCCAGTTCCAGCCAGGCGCCGCTGAGTTTGTGCCGGTCCAATGCGGCTGCAATGCGCTCCGGCAAAGAGCGGGTGAATTCGACCGCGGTCACATTGATTGAAATCCGTATCGGCGGTAAGCCATTACTCTGCCAGCTTTGCGCCTGCGCACAGGCGCATTCCAGCACCCATTCTCCCAGTTGTCCGATGAGACCGGTTTTTTCCGCAATCGGTATGAATTCGCCCGGCAGCAGCAGGCCGCGTTCCGGATGCTGCCAGCGCACCAGTGCTTCGGCGCCACTGACCCTGCCGTGCTGCACTTCGATTTTCGGCTGGTAATACAGTAGTAATTCGTTATGTTCCAGCGCCCGCACCAAGCCGGTTTCTATGCGCAGCAGTTCCAGCGTGTTGTCGCTCATGTCGGCACGATAATAGGCGTAGCCGCCACCGTCGTTTTCACCGCCGCGCTTGGCGCGGTACATGGCGATGTCCGCCAGACGCAGCAGCGTTTCGGTATCGGTCGCGTCCTGCGGATACAGGCTGATGCCGATGCTGGCGCCCAGACGCAACGCGTGGCCGTCGATAAAAAACGGCTCCTCGAATAGCGCAATTAATTTTTGTGCGGCAAAACCGGCGTGATAATCCTTGTCGATATCGAATAGCGCAACCGCGAATTCATCGGCGCCAAGTCTGGCTACCACGTCCTGTTCCGGCAAGGCCTTACGCAAGCGGCGCGCCACTTCAATCAGGACTTTGTCGCCGATCAGATGGCCCAGCGTATCGTTGATCGGTTTGAAACGATTCAGATCGATGAACAGTACTGCACCATACACGCCGCCCTGCCCCGCTGTCGATAATGCATGATCGATGGTGCGTGTAAGCATGGTCCGATTCGGCAACTTGGTCAGGTCATCGTAATAGGCCAGATGATGAATCAGTTTCTCGGTATTTTTGCGCTCGGTAATGTCCGTCAGGTAACCGATCAGGCCGACCGGATTTTCTTCGGCGTCGCGCATGATCGATAGCGACAGGCTGGCCCAGAATACTTCGCCGGATTTCTTCCTGCGCCGTACTTCCATTTCACGCCCGCCGGGCTGCATGAACAGATCGCTGATCTGAATGTCGTCGCCCTCATCGTTCTCGTAAAGAAACAGGACATTGCGGCCGACCGCTTCGATCGAGGTATAGCCGAACAGTCGTTCGGCGCCCTGGTTCCAACTGGTGATGAAACCGGCCTGATCCATCGTGATCACGGATTCATGCATCTGCTGCAGAATCTGGGCCTGCTCTTCCAGTTGGCGTTCGATCTGGTTCAGCTCACGCGCGCGCATGCTGGTCTCGCTACGCGTGTGCAGCAGGCGTGAAGTCAGTGCCGCGAATTCACGCAGACGGGCGCGGTCGATGTCGTGGTAGACGCCCGCCGTCGCAGGTAATAAGTAATAGCCGTGGATCACGCCGTTGTAGGAGATGGTCTCGACCAGGCCACCGCGATCGGGCCATTCCCGGCAGAAGCAACCGTCGGATACACGCAACATGCGGCAAATAATCTCGCTCAGGCCATCGTGCAGCGCAGATCCTTCCAGCGACCAAATCGTGTCGAATAACGCCGAATAAATTGCGACGTCGTTCGGCTGCAGCGCCGTGATCATGCCTGCGCCTCGGCGCTGACATGCGATGCCCAGCGATACGCGTGCACCAGCGCATGGCAATACGCTTGCGCAGTCAACCCACAACCGGCCAGATCGGCGTGACGCAACGGGGTCTCGCCATATTCGGCGCGTTCGACCAGCCGCAGCAGGCTGCCCAGACGGCCACGTCGTTCAGTGAGCGCGCCCAATACATCCGGAGGCAGTTTCAGAGGGCCGATGATTTCCAGCATCGGCATCGACAGCAGCACGCTCAGCAGAGAAAACATGCCGACGATGAATGCGCGATCCTGCTCGTCGCGATCGCAACCCAGCTTCTGGCACAGCGCTTCCATCAATCCCGCCCGTGCAGCCGCACGCGGCAGCAAGGGATTATTCGATTTATCGCTGGCATGGCGTGCATACAGCAATAATTGCAACCAGCGCTGCAATTGCCGGCGGCCGATTAAATTGAGCGCCTGCGTGTAATTGGTAATGGTGGAATTGAAGCCGAAGGCAGCCGAGCTGACCAGCTTGAACAGTTGATAAGTCAAGGTCGGATCGTGTTTCATCTGCGATTCGATTTCATGCGAATCGACATCGCAGGCGACCATATCGAGTAGACGCAATAAACGCATGCGCGAAGTGGGATCGCGGCGCGAGGCTTGCGTCGATGCATGCAATGGATATTCGCCCGAAAACCAGCGGAAGCCGGTTTGCTGGCAGATATCGAAGGAATTCTGGTCGTTCACGTCTTCCGCCAGATGCCAGCCGATGCCGGCCCGGCCCAGCCAGGATTTGGCTTGCGCAAAGGTGTTGGTGCTGTAATCGATCGCAACCGCGGCGATGTCACCCCCTAGCAATGTATTTCCCCTCGGCAAGCCCTGCGCCAGAATGCAAAAGCCCTGATCATGCAAGCGCGTCAGGGCATCGGCGTGGGCGCCATTGGCGCAATGTTCGATGGGTACTCGCAAGACCAGTTGCGTCGGCGCCAGCGGCGCTTCGAACTCCGCTTCAAAGCGGGTAGGATCGAGAACCGGCAGCACGCAACGCAATGCGCCCAATGCGGCTTCCAATTCGTATTCGCTGAATAATTGATTGAGCAAGCTGGTGTTGTTGCCGTCGGAAGGCGACAGATGCAGAGCCAGCGCCACCCATTGGTGGTGCACGTCTGCAATTGGCTCTAAAAAAACCAAAGGGAAAGACGGATTGCTTGTACTTTGGACAGCCGTTTCAGGTGTCAGCATTTATTTGCGCTATTCATAAAATCATTAATGGCTCGCGCTATAGCAGGCAACAGCTCTGCTTCACTTTTGTTATTCACATACTTAACAACTTACTTTAACAAGTTAACTTAACACTTACTTAACTTTACCTACAAATACGCACAGCAAATATATAGGAAAAATCTGATTAACGTGTCATTTTGCAAACAATATAACCCAAAATTCCGACAACTATATTAGTTGTCGTGCAAAAATAGTTGCTGTAAATCATTCAAAAAACGCCGTCCCAATGCCGTAGGAGCGATATTTTGATGATCGCGCTGCAATAATCCGCGTTTTTCGGCATCGTTTAACGCCGCTTCAATCGCGCCGATACCAAGCCCCGTACGCTCTGCAAACAGATTCGGCGCAAAGCCGGCATTAAGCCTCAGCGTATTGAGCATGAATTCAAAACCCAGCGCATCGCGTTCGATTTCGGCCGATTCGGCAATGGGATTGCCGGCCGCGCTTTGGGTCAGATAAGTTTGCGGATGTTTGTAGCGCATTTGCCTCACTATGCGATGTGGAAATGACAGTTTTGAGTGCGCACCGGCGCCGATACCCAAATAATCGCCGAATTGCCAGTAATTCAAATTGTGCCGGGCCTGCCGTCCGGGCTGGGCATAAGCCGATACTTCATAATGGATATAACCGGCAGCGGCGGTTTCTTGCGCGATCATGTCTTGCATATCCGCGCTGGCATCGTCGTCCGGCAATGGCGGCGGATATTTGGCAAACAGCGTATTCGGTTCCAGGGTGAGGTGATACAAAGACAGATGCGGCGGCGCGTAGCCGATCGCACGCGCCAGATCCGCTTGCGCTTCGGCCAAGGTCTGGCCCGGCAATGCATACATCAGATCCAGATTGAAGTTATCGAAATGCCGCTGAGCAATATCCACCGCGCGCTGCGCCTGGTCGCCGTCGTGAATTCGCCCCAGCGCTTGCAGATGCTGTGAATTGAAGCTTTGAATGCCGATCGACAAGCGATTGATGCCGCTGGCGCGATAGGCGCGGAATTTCTCGGCTTCAAAGGTGCCGGGATTGGCTTCCATCGTGATCTCGATATTGCCGTCGAGCGGCAACAGCGTGCGGATATCGGATAACAAGCGGTCCAGTCCTGCTGCAGATAGCAGGCTCGGTGTGCCGCCGCCGATAAAAATGGTGTAAATCTTGCGGCCCCAGATCAAGGGCAGCGCCGCTTCCAGATCGGCGCGCAGGGCGTTCAGATACTCGGTTTCGGGGAAGCTGCCTTTGACCTCATGCGAATTGAAATCGCAATAGGGGCATTTTTTGACGCACCAGGGGAAATGCACATAGAGCGACAACGGCGGCAGCGCGTTTAAATGCAGATTGCCCGGCTTCAGGAACGCCAGCGCGACTTGCGCGGGCGATGCGCCGAATGACTCCGCATCGGTCGCGGCCGTGGCAGAGACATCGGCTGGGCCTGTGCTGTGGCCAGAGGGCGCAGATTTGGTATCGAATACCGGTTTGATCGGGATCATTTGGGTAAATTTACCAGCTTCTCGACCAAAGCGCGCAAAGCCAGTGCACGATGCGAATAACGGTTCTTTTCTTCGGCGCTGAGCTGCGCGGCGGTTTTGCTGAACTGCGGCAGCCAGAAATGCGCGTCGTAGCCAAAACCGCCCGTGCCGCGCGCCTCCGCCACGATTTCGCCGTCCCAGCGGCCGTCGGCGATCACCGGTTGCGGATCGTCGGCATGGCGCACAAATACCAGCACACAATAATAATAGGCGGAACGATCGGCCTGCGCGGCCAGATCGGCGACCAGTTTTTGGTTGTTATTGCTGTCGGATTTCGGCTCGCCCGCATAGCGGGCAGATAGTACGCCGGGCGCGCCGCCCAAGGCATTGACGCAGACCCCGGAATCGTCCGCCAGCGCAGGCAAGCCCGTCAGACGCGCGGCATGGCGTGCTTTGGTCAGCGCATTTTCGACAAACGTCAGATAGGGCTCTTCCGCTTCCGGCACGCTGAATTCACTTTGTGGCCGCAACACAAAACCGGCCGGCCCCAGCAAGGTATTGAATTCCCTCACTTTGCCGGCGTTATTCGATGCCAGCACGATAATATTAGACATAGTCAAGACACTTCCAATGCAAATGCGAATGCAAAATCAAAGCAAACCCAAAGCCTGCTTTTGCAGCGTAACCAGTTCGGCGATGCCGCTTTGCGCCAGATCCAGCAAACTATTCAGTGTGCCGCGATCAAATGCAACGCCTTCAGCCGTACCCTGCACTTCCACAAAATGCCCGGTATCGGTCATGACCACATTCATATCGGTATCGCAGCCGGAATCTTCCACGTAATCCAGATCCAGCACCGGCAAACCCTGATAGACACCGACCGAAATTGCCGCAACAAAGTGTTTCACCGGCACCGCGGCGATCTGGCCGCTTGCGACCAGCTTGTCGAATGCGTCGTAGGCTGCAACCATGGCGCCGGTAATGGCAGCGGTGCGTGTGCCGCCATCGGCCTGGATGACATCGCAGTCCAGATGCAGCGTGCGCTCGCCGAACGCTTCCAGATCGAAGGCGGCGCGCAGTGCACGGCCGATCAAACGCTGGATCTCCTGGGTACGGCCGGATTGTTTGCCGCGCGCCGCTTCACGATCCATGCGGGTATGTGTCGAGCGCGGCAGCATGCCGTATTCCGCTGTCAACCAGCCCTGCCCCTTGCCCTTCAAAAAGCCCGGCACTTTATCTTCAATGCTGGCGGTGCAAATAACCTTCGTATCGCCGAACTCGATGAGTACCGAACCTTCGGCATGCTTGGTGAAATTGCGGCTCAGGCGCACCTGGCGCAAGGCCTCGGCGGAACGGCCGCTGGGGCGGGTAATTTGGGTGGCTTGGAACATGGATATCTTTCTAAATCGAATTAGGCCGAAGCATACACAAAAGGCTGGTAGCAGGCTAACGTGTAGATGGTTTTTTACCGGCGACAATTAAAATTATTTACAATGCGCAACTGAACCTGCAGCGCTTGTTGTACTGCTGGTTGTACTTACCGGAGATTTTCTTGACCATTTGCAGCATGACCGGCTATGCCATTCATACCCGCGAAACGCCCGCAGGCACGATCACCATCGAGCTGAAAAGCGTCAATTCGCGCTTCCTGGATTTGCAATTTCGCGTCAACGACGAGCTGCGCGCGCTGGAACCGGCGCTGCGTGAAGCGATCATCGGACGCGTGGTGCGCGGCAAAATGGAATGCCGGCTCAGTTTCGGCCGCCGTGCCGCCACCGGCGACGGTCAGGCTCAGGCCATCAACACCACACTGCTGGCGACGCTGGCAAATCTACAACAACAGATCCGCCAGCAATTTGCCGAAGCCGCACCGCTATCGGTGGCTGAATTGCTGCGCTGGCCGGGTGTGATCGAAGAAACCGAAATCAGTCAGGAAAGTTTGCAGGAAGACGTCAATACCGCCATGCGTGCCGCGCTGGATACCTTCATCGAAACCCGCGCCCGCGAAGGCGCCGCCTTGCAGGACGTCTTGCTGGCGCGCATCGACATGATGGACGCGATTGTATTGCGCATTACACCGCTGGTGCCGCAACTGGTGGCGCAATTCCAGCAACGCGCCAGCGAGCGCTTGCACGATGCGCTCGGCCTGGCGCCGGCACAAAACAACGGCGCGCAGACCTTGACGCGCGAAGAAGCGCTGGAACGGATTCGCCAGGAAGTAACGCTCTACGGCACCCGCATCGATATCGCCGAAGAATTGGCGCGGCTGGCGGCGCACCTGAGCGAAACCCGCCATATCCTGAAAAAAGGCGGCCAGGTCGGCAAACGCCTCGATTTCATGATGCAAGAACTCAATCGCGAGGCCAATACCGTCGGTTCCAAAGCGGGCATGAAAGAATTGGCGGATGCGGCGATGGAATTGAAGTTATTGATCGATCAGATGCGCGAACAAGTACAGAATCTGGAATAATTCATAGATTCATAGTTCATAGTCAAGCAGCAGCGCTCTCATTTAATGTTTCCAGAAAAGACCGATATGACCCAAGCCAAAGGCTCCGCAAGCTCTTCCGGCAGCGTATTCATGGTGGTCGCGCCGTCCGGCGCCGGCAAATCGACACTAGTCAATGCCTTGCTCAAGCAGGAACCGGCGATTGCACTGTCCATTTCGACCACCACCCGCCTCCCCCGTCCCGGCGAACAGCACGGCCGCGAATATTACTTTACCGACGCCGCGGACTTCCAGGCGCGCCAGCAAAAGGGCGAATTCCTGGAATGGGCCGAAGTGCACGGCAATTTTTACGGCACTTCATGCCTGATGACGGCCGAGAAAATCGAAAAAGGCACCGATATATTGCTGGAAATCGACTGGCAGGGCGCGCAGCAGGTACGCGAGAAATTCCCCGATGCGGTCGGTATTTTTATCCTGCCGCCGTCGATTGCCGCGCTGGAAGAGCGTCTGCACAAGCGCGGCCAAGACGAACCGCACATCATCACCCGGCGTATTCTGGCTGCGGGCGGCGAGATCGCTCACGCGCCGGAGTTCGAATATGTTATTATCAACAACGATTTTGCCACCGCCTTGTCTGAATTAACAGCCGTCATCAAAGCGGCTCGCTGCCGTTTTTCCCGTCAAGCGGCGCGCAACCCATCCCTCTTTAACCAGTTTGGCGTTCACGCCAAATTCAGCTGAAATCTTTTCAGGAGTTTTTAATGGCCCGCATTACTATCGAAGATTGCATCAAAAAGATCCCTAACCGCTTTCAGTTGACACTGTGCGCTACCTATCGCGCGCGCCAATTGCTGCAAGGGCACACCAAAAAAGTGGACGCCGCCAACGATAAGGCAACCGTCACTGCCTTGCGCGAAATCGCCGCCGGCAAAATCGGCGTGGAAATGCTGAAAAAAGTCCCTTCTTAATAACCACGCGCAATCCCCTTATCGCGTAAACGCTGCCGATACCCCCTCCAATGAGCCTGCACCCCACAGATTCAACGGTATCTGCAACGCCCGCCAAAAGCCGTAAGAGCGCGGCCCGCAGTACTACCGAAGCGGAGCACGAAACCAGCGTGCCGAATGCCCGCGTCGCCACCTTTTCCCATCTCACCGTTAAACTTACCGAATACCTGACCGCTTCAGAACTGAAGAAGGTCAAGGAAGCCTATCGCTTTTCGGATGAAATGCATCTGGGCCAGATGCGCAAATCGGGTGAGCCCTATATTTCCCATCCGCTGGCGGTAGCCGAAATCTGCGCCGACTGGAAGCTCGATGCGCAAGCCATCATGGCCGCCCTGCTGCACGACGTGATGGAAGATCAGGATGTCAAGAAAGACGAGCTGATCGAACGCTTCGGCGCACCGGTGGCGCTGCTGGTGGACGGCTTGTCGAAATTGGACAAGATCGAATTCCAGACCCAGATCGAGGTCCAGGCCGAAAACTTCCGCAAAATGCTGCTGGCGATGGCGCGCGACGTGCGCGTGATTCTGGTCAAGCTGGCCGACCGGCTGCACAATATGCGCACGCTGGACTCCATGACCCCGGAAAAACGCCGCCGCATCGCCAATGAAACCATGGAAGTCTATGTGCCGATTGCGCATCGGCTGGGTCTGAACAATATTTATCGCGAGCTGCAGGAACTGTCGTTCATGCATCTGCATCCGCTACGGCACCGCACCCTCGCCAAGGCGGTCAAGGCGGCCCGCGGCAATCGCCGTGAAGTAGTCAGCAAGATTCTCGAATCGGCCAACAATACGCTGGCCGCAACCGGCATTGCATCGCAGATCGACGGCCGTGAAAAAACCTTGTACGGCATCTATCGCAAGATGCGCAGCAAACAGCTCTCGTTTTCGCAGGTGCTCGATGTCTACGGTTTCCGCGTGGTGGTCGACAGCTTCGCCAATTGCTACGTTGCGCTCGGCACGCTGCATGCGCTCTATAAGCCGATGCCCGGCAAGTTCAAAGATTACATTGCCATCCCCAAACTCAACGGCTATCAATCGCTGCACACCACCTTGATCGGTCCCTACGGCACACCGGTCGAATTTCAGATCAGAACGCGTGAAATGCATCATGTCGCCGAATCCGGCGTGGCCGCGCATTGGCTCTACAAAGAAGACGACGACAATCTGACCGATCTGCAGCAGCGCACCCACGCATGGCTGCAATCGCTGCTGGATATCCAGAATCAGACCGGGGATTCGGCCGAATTCCTCGAACACGTCAAAGTCGATCTATTTCCGGATTCGGTCTATGTCTTCACACCGAAATCCAAAATCATCGCATTGCCGCGCGGCGCCACCGCGCTCGATTTTGCGTACAGCATTCATACCGACGTCGGCGACCAGACCGTCTCCTCCATCATCAACCATGAAGCGGCGGCATTGCGCACCGAATTGCATAATGGCGACATCGTCGAGATCGTCACATCGCCCTCCTCGAAACCGAGCCCCAACTGGCTTAATTTCGTGCGCACCGGCAAGGCCCGTTCCGCGATCCGGCATCGTCTGCGCGCGGTCGATCAGGCCGAATCCATCGCGCTCGGCAAACGTCTGTTGAATCATGAATTGATTGCACTGGGTCTGGAAACCGATTTGCCGAACTTGCTGGTCGAACGGCTGCTGCGCGAATCCAGCGCAAAGACGATGGAAGAAATGTATTTCGACATCGGTATCGGCAAGCGCATGGGCTCGCTGATGGCGCGTCACATCATGAGTCTAGTGGAAGTCGGCAAGGGCACGCCGCCGCTGCTCGACCGCGAAGGCAACGCCTTGCAAAGCAAAGCAGAACCGGTGGTGATCATCGGCAATGTCGGCAGCTCGGTGCAGCTCGGCAGTTGCTGCCTGCCGATCCCGGGCGACCAGATCATCGGTCAGCTCAAGCAGGATCAGGCGCTGATCGTGCATACCCAGGATTGCGACGTCACCAAGCGTTACGTCAAGAAAGAACCGGATCGCTGGATCGAAGTGCAATGGGGTACCGATCTGGATCGCCGCTTCGAATGCCGCCTCAAAATCCTGATGCTCAACGATAAGGGCGTGCTGGCGCGGATCGCTTCGGAAATCAACGAATCCGATGCCGATATCATCTATGTCGGCATGGACACCGATCACGATCAGCGCATGATGCAATTGCGCTTTACGGTCGGCGTCGACGACCGGGTGCATCTGGCGCGGCTGATGCGCAATATTCGCGGTATCAGCAGCGTGACGCGGATTTTGCGGGAACGCGGTAACGGTAATTAGGGCAACGCTGATGAAGCGCCATGGGCGGCCGGGCCATCAGGCGCGCTGTGGCGTGATGTTGTGCGCAGTGAGGTAAAGAAGGGAGGCGGCCGCAGGCCGCCGG